>CAZHDX010000071.1:0-7857 GCA_964531195.1 uncultured Nitrosopumilaceae archaeon | reverse complement strand
TACGTTATCTTCTGAGTGTGAAGTTTGTACTCTAAATAAGTAATGTGAATGTAATCTTTGTTTTTTTTTATTCCATCGATTTGAATTTAAATATTTTTTAATAGATTTTTTATGGCAATCTCAGACTTTTCTAGTCGGTTTTTTGCCAGTTTTATTGCGACAATTTGTTTCTTTGTTACTTTGGAATATGCATCTTTAATCTCAGATTTAGAAACCTTTAATGATTTTAGATTTGCGCCAGTAAATTTTTTTTCATACTTTCTTATAGCCTTGTCTTTGCTTTTTTTTACATCTGTTATTATAGATATTACAGTGCTTTTGCTTTGCTGATCAAACCTTGGTCGTACAGATTCTACCGTAGTGTTGATATTTCGAACTGGGATGATTCTCATCAATTGTCCTCATCACGTTTTATCTCCTCAAGGGCAAGTATTTGCTTTGTTTCGTGAACTACAAGTCCCTGAGCAATCCTTCGAAGCTTTGGAACAAGCTTGTGAAATTCTGATTTTGGAATAACTGTGTTTATTCCATACCAGTCTTTTTCGCTAAGAGGACTAATTGTAGGACGTTTGAGCGAAGGGAGCTCCTTGAGCAATCTACTCAAGTTTTGCTTTCGTACGTTTAGGAAGAGGTGCAAGTGTTTTTTTCCCTCTACTGCTCCTCTAAGTAAGGTTACAATGTCATAGATCTTTTCTCGTTTTGCTTTATCTTTTAGTGATGATTTGTTTGCAATTAAGACAGCAGTAGATTCTAAAACAGTGTCAATTATTTTCAATTTATTTTGGGTTAGAGTAGTACCAGTCTCAGTTACATCCATTATTGCATCAACGTCTTCAGGAGGTTTGGCCTCTGTAGCTCCAAAAGAAAGGAAAATTTGTACATTTTTGTTAGAGCCAATTCTTAGCCAAGGAGTTATAATTTCAGGATCTTTTGAACCATAAAGCTTTTTGTAACTTTTAGATTGCTTTATGAACTTTGCAGCAGTATTGAAATATTCTGAAGAAATTCTAAGAATTTTTTTCTTTTTTGCATATGATAAAATCATTTCATCAAGCGATTTGAAATCATAAGAATCAGGTATTGCAATTACAAGTTTGATTTTACCATATTCCAGATCCAAAAGAACTTGTACATCAGCGCCAGTTTCTTTTACCCAATCTTTTCCTGTAATTCCAACATCATACAAGCCATCAAAAACAAGATTTGGAATTTCTTGCGGTCTTAGCATTTTTACAGTAATTTGAGGATCGTCCAATTCTACTCTGTACGTGCGTTCTCTGCGTCTTACCTTAGTCCAAGATTGTTCTAAAATCTTGAAGGTAGCTTCCTCTATACTTCCTTTAGGTATTGCAAATTTGACAGGATTCAACGTAGTCCTTGCAACGGTTTTTAGATATATATTCTTGGTCGTTAAAGTTCCTTTAGTATTTCTTTAGCCCTATGCACTGAGATGTTTCCTTCTTTTATCATTAGCTTGGTAACCTCATCTATTTTGTTAGGAGTAACACCTGCACTTGTTGCAATGTTTTTTGCATGAAGCTTCATGTGTCCTTTTTGTATTCCATCTGATGCTAGTGCATGTATTGCGCTCATATTTTGTGCTAATCCCACAGCTGCAATTACACATGCCAACTCTTTTGCGGATTTTACTCCAAGAATTTTTGCACAAAGTTTGATCATTGGATGAGTATTTACAATTCCTCCAACGATTCCAACAGACATTGGAAGCTCGATTTTTCCGATTAGATTTCCGTTTTTATCTTTTTTCCATTCTGTTAGGGAATTGTATTTCCCCTTTCTAGATGCATAAGCGTGCGCTGCAGCTTCAATAGCTCGTGTGTCTTGTCCGGTTGCATTGGCAACTGCGATTATTCCATTCATGACTCCTTTGTTATGAGTAACTGCCCTATAGGGATCGTTTGCTGCAAATTGGTATGCCAAAATAATATCGTCGATAATTTTCTGACTTAATTCTTTTTTATCAAATACAGCAGTTCCATGAACTAGTCTTTTTGTAGAATAGTTTGATAATATTCGAAGTACTACTCTTCCTCCTGTCAGTTTTTCAATCATAGGTGCCACTGTTTCACACATTGTGTTTGTAATGTTTGCACCCATTGCATCTTCCACATCAATTAGTAGCTCTACTATCAACATTGATCTAGAACCGCTTTTAATTGTCTTACAAGAGATATTTTTTGCACCCTTTCCCATTTTGGAAAGTGTTTTGCTTTTAGAGTTTGCAAGTTTTAAAATTTCATTTTTTGATCTCATGATTTTGGAGATTGCAGATTTTATTTTACTGACATCAACAACTTGAATTTGTCCTATGCTATATGATGTATCAGCTGTCATAGTAAATCCACCTTTTATTTTTGCTATCTTTGCAGCCTTTGATGCAGCTGCTATAATAGAAGGTTCCTCAATTGACATGGGAATAAGATAGTCCTTTCCATTTATTCTAAAATTTGTGGCAATTCCTAGTGGAAAAGACAAAATCCCTATTGCATTTTCGACCATGTTGTTTGCTTCATTAAATGTAATTCCACCGTTCTTTAGTATCTCAATGTCCTTTTTTGAGAGACCTGAAAATAGTCCGACTAGTTTTATTCTCTCTTTTCTGCTTTTTTTATGAAATTTGGGTATGGAGGAGTTTGTCATTTTACTATCCTCAATAGCTTGTCATCTGTATTGTCTGGGAATCCCCTTCCATCAGTATTTCCTGTAATAATGTACAGATAACCATCTGGTCCCATATTGACATCGCGAATTCTACCTAACCCATCCAATATGATTTTTTGTGATGTTATAGTTCCGTTTCCCATTGTCAATTGGTAAAGGTTTGTTCCGCGAAGAGTAGCCAGTATTAGGCTATTTTTTAGATCAAGCTTGTCAGAATGATAATATACAATTCCACCTGGTTCTATGCTTGGATTATAACAAATTAATGCAGATACATATTGTTCTGAACCTGAGCATTCCTGGTCTGGCCAACCGTAATTATGTCCAGGTTTTATTAGATTAATTTCATCATTGTTAGTTGGGCCTTGTTCTGTTTCATACAAGTTACCTTGATCATCCCATGTTAATCCTTGAGGATTTCTATGACCATATGAAAAAACTGGAGAATTTACTAAAGGATTGTCTGTCGGGATTGAACCATCATCGTTTAATCTTAAAATTTTTCCTGCAAGTGAGTGAACATCTTGAGATGAACTCTTGTTTGTTGCGTCACCTGTACCAATGTACAATTTTTTATCAGGACCAAATTTTATTACTCCACCATCATCAAACTGGGCACCGGGAATTTTATCCAAAATTATTTGTGTATCAGTTATTTTGTTATTTGATTCAGTCATTCTAAGAACTTTGTTCCAAAAAAATTCACCTTCTTGATAAGTATAAAATACATAGAGAAAGTGATTTTTTGCAAAATCTGGATGCAGTGTGATTCCTAGCAATCCTCCATCTGTAACATCTGCAACTGTCAAGTTCGCGACCGGTTCTTTTGCTAGAATTCCTGCATCAATTACTCGTATATTACCTATCTTTTCAGTAAAGAAAATTTTATCTTCTGAAAAATCTAGTGACCATGGTTTTTGTAAATTTGTTGCAATAACTTGAACAGAATCTGTTCCAGCTTGAGTGGAAGTTGGTTTTGGTATTGCAACAGGATTTGATGGTGAAGTTAAAATTATAATAGAAGCTATTACTGCTGCAACAATTCCAATTATTCTAATTTTTTTGTCCACATGTCTCAGACTTTACAAATCCTATTAATTATTTCTCAGATTACATAAAGCGTATATATCACCCTCAGACTTCTTTTTAATTAGCGGGGTGGGGAAGCCAGACTGCTTGGGCAAAGTCATCCCGGCGGGCTCATAATCACAACTGATGAGAAACCCGCAAATCAGTAGTTCAAATCTACTCCCCGCTACTTTCTTTTTTATTTAAAAAAATATTCCAATTATTTTCTATAATTGACAAGTTCGATCTTTTGATTTATAGCTTGCTTGGAATTTGCATAAAACCATTTTTTTGAATTATCAAACTTTAAATCAATATTGAATTTTCCAGATCTCTGAATTGGTCGACTAAGATGTCTGTGTGCTGATACAATAGGAACATAGAGTCGACATTCAATTTCTCGTGGAATTTTTTCTATTATTTTATTTGGAAATGGTTTTGAACATTTTATGCATTCAAAACCTTGATTTTTTCCCTTTGATTTTGCTCTTTTGTGACATGTGTGGCAATATGGATTGACCATTTTGGTCTTGTTTGCTAATTTTAGCACTTCAAAAAATTCTACATTTAAAATTCTAGGATGAGTTTTTGTTGCCTTTCGTATGCCACCTCCAACTTTAATTAAATCTCCTTTGATTAATTTTGAAGCAATTTTAGTCATTTTGGTTGGTTTGTAGATTGCGCATTTGATTTGTTGATCATTTTTTGCTATAGAAAAAATTAAGTGTCCACCTATGCCTATTTTAGACGCATCTAAAACCGTTCCAACAATGTACCCAGATGAAAATGGTCTTAAATTATTTACATCGAGTTCATTTTGTAGATGAGCACCTGTTCCTTGATTAGATCTAAATACCATATAGCCATCAATTTTTTCAGGAGAACGTACAAGTGATTTACTTTGGATTACAGATTTGATATTTTCTCCCCTAATACCAAAAAAAACCGGATCAGGTCCATGAGGAGCAATTAGAATTCTGTTTTTTGTTTCATCAAAACTGTTAAAGGTCATTGGATATGTCTTGTCTTGCATTTTTTTTACACTGTCTTTAATAATTTCTCTCTTTTTTCCAAAGTTAGATTCATCTCTATAGCTAATCAACTCAAAGGTATGATCATCAAAATCATAACTCAGAGCACCAATGGCGCCAATTAGACCCTGACCATTACCAAGATAAAATGATTCTACTTCATTTTTTAAAATAAATTCTTTAGCTTTATTTCTATTAATTAAATTACACAAAGCTTGACGAGCAAATTCAGCAAATTTTATTGGAATATTATTTTTTTGATAAAAAACAAGACCTGGATTTGCCCCATCTTCTATTGCGGAATATTTTTTGATAAATTGAATAATATTTTGTTTAATAATTTCTGGTTTGTCAGTTTGAATCTTTAGTGCTACAGCGCCATTTCCTCTAGTCTTCCATGGTATGTTGGGATTGAATCTGATCAAATATGGATAGTCCAAGAACTTGACTTTTTCTTTTTTTAGATATTCAACTACCTTGTAAGCAAGAAATGTGGTGCACATTCCTTTGCGAGAATCAGTATCGTCAAATCCTATATGCAGTATAGAGTTAGTTTTCATCAATGACAGTCATAGTAAGGGTAGAACGCACATTTTTAATCTGTCTTATGCTGTTAGAGATTGTTTTTTTAAGTATCTCACTACTAGGAGCCTCAATTTTTACGACCAAATCATATGCACCGTATAAGACATAAACATATTTTACATTTTCAATTTTCTTTAACTGGTTTACAAGATCATTTTCTGCTCCAAGTTCAGCATTTATTAGCACAAACGCTATTGCCATGTCTTGCAGAGTAGCCCATATAATATTAAATATTGTGCATCTTCGGTTGATTTAAATTAAAAATGTAGTAAAACATTGTTGCTTGTTAGTTATAGATGAAAAAAAAATTTTTTCTGAAATAGAAGATCGAAAACCTGTTTCTGTAGCTCTTAATGGTCCTGATGGTTTATTGCCAAAAATTCAAGATACTGCATCAAAGATAATGGAAAAATTCGATATTCCAGCATATGTACTTGCCGATACCTGTTTTGGAACTTGTGACATGAACACAAATGGCGCAAAGGTACTTGGAGCTGAAATTCTGTTTCATATTGGACACACAATAAATTCAACGGACTTTGGCAAAGATATTGTTCTTGTAGATGCTTATGATGACATTTCTTTTGAAAAGGTTGCAAAAAAATGTGCATCTGATCTTGCAGGTAAAACCATTTCGCTAGTTACAGACAGTCAGCACCTTTTAGAAATAGAAAAAGTAAAAACGATTCTAGAAGATGGAGGAGTTACAGTTAAAATTGGAGAAGGAAAGGGGCAGCTAAATGATGGACAAGTTTTTGGATGTGAGTTTTATCCAACAGCACAAACAAAAAACAGTGTTGATGCAAACGTATTCTTAGGTCAAAGCTCTTTTCATGCCGCTGGCATTGCTCTTTCTACTGGCAAACCAACTTTCATCTTAGATCCTTATTTTAATGAGGTAAGAGAGGTGACAGAATTTTCTCAAAAATTGCAAAAAAAAGCAATACTTGCCATATACAAGGCGATGGAGGCAGAGACTTTTGGAATTGTTATCGGCCTAAAAGAAGGCCAATTCTCAAAAATGTCTGCCTTAAGATTTAAAAAGGAACTTGAAAGAGCAGGTAAGAAAGTTCAGCTTTTTGCTATCACGGATATTACTGATGACAGATTAGGAAATCTAAAGGGAATTGATGCATTCATTCAAGTCGCATGTCCTAGGATATCAACAGATAATCAATTTCATAAACCAGTGCTTTCAACACCGCAGGCAAATGCTCTTTTAAAACTCTTGAAAAATGAAAGCATCGAGGGATTTCTGCAGATACCTCATTGGCTATAAACAAATTTTATTCTAATAAAATAAATTTATAATTTTATTAAAATTTAGAATTTGATTCAATATTTTTGTTATTTTATATTAAAATTCGATAATCTTGTTTTTCCAAGAATAGCGACAAAGCTCATCATAACAACAAGTACTACAACTACACCGACTGGAAATTCTGGAACAGCTGAGCTTGAGTTTGTAATTGGATGTGTCCCAGAAGTTTGCGGTCCAGAAGGTGCACCAACTGTGTTTGCAATTTGTAAAGTATCTGCAATAGAATCAAAATTTGCTACATTACCTTCGTAAAGACTTGAGGGCATGGCCATATAGTTTAAAATAATCAGGTTTCTCCCTGTTTGAAAGGAATATCCTTTCATCTTAATTTCTTGATCGGGGCCAACACATTCTGTTATCGTCACAAGAGCATTCATGCCATGGATATTAGCATTGCTTGTAGAAGTTACATCACAGTTGATTTTTGGATCAGCTGGAAGATTTGGATCAGCATAAGCTTCAGTGGGTTTAGGCATCATTGTCAAAGTAATAACAGAAGCAGATGTAGATCCGCCATTGGTTATTTCTTGATCTTGTTGGAATGCTGAGACAGTGGTTGCAGCGCCCGTTTTTACTTCCGTAGCACGCCAGCTATTTGGAAAGGTAATTTGAACGCCAAAATCTTGATTTGAATATTTACCTGAAGTGGTGGTGGGAATAAGTGGCGGTGGTGTTTGTGCGTTGGCTTGATAGGTAAATGAAATTATGAAAACAAAAAGAACTGAGCTGATTAATCCAATCGTTACTTTGTTAAAATTGGACTTTATCACTGCATTCAACCCCGATCATCTTATTTAAGGTTTGACTACTTAAGTATTTGAAAATTCATGTATTCAAAATTAATCAATACAACATCAACAAATATAATCATCAAATTTTAAAATTTAGACATTGTCTCAAAAGCCAAATTTGCCAGGTGACAAAATTGCAACTATCGAAGAATTTGAAACGGGAATTAATACCTATGATGATGGTCATACCATAAGATCTATAGTCGTTGGTACTAGTGATCTTGATAAAACAAATAGAATTGCAAAAATCAATCAATTAAAGAAACCAGCAGTTCCACTGGTAAATGATCTAGTTATAGGAACAGTCGCTGCTTTGATGAATAACATGTTTGCAGTAGCTGTGCTTTACATTAATGGAAAACCAACTCACTCTGGACTT
>CAZHDX010000070.1:0-7892 GCA_964531195.1 uncultured Nitrosopumilaceae archaeon | reverse complement strand
GTGAATGAAATTGAAATAAAATTTGTTTTAGACATTCTTTCAAAATTATTGGGATTTAAACTAGAAATGGCTAGTCTTACCAAAAAAGCAGAAGATACTCAGAAACTGATACGAACAATAGAAGAACAGATGGGGCAACGACCTTCTGGTGAACAATTGCCAATGCCACAACATGACAAAAAATTAGGATACATCAGCTAATATGATAAAACGGGGGCCTATCATCATGATAGTTGGTGCCGGGATGATTATTACCACATTTGCAATAGCATATTCTGTCATGCCTAGCGTACAAGACGGAGAAAACATGTTACTTGGGCCTGAAAGCTTGTTTGATACAGTAACAGAAAAACAAGTAATCGAATCTGGCTCTTCTTTTACTTTTTCTTATACTACCTCAACGTCACAAGTGCCCCTTATGTGGGGGGTGCATATTTTGGACTATACATCTGAAAACAATGTTTCTGTTAATATCACAAACTTGTTTGGCGACAAACTAGGTTCTTTTGACGAGACAGAGTCCGTTTTTGTAGAAACTTTTGATATTACTAAAGTTGATACCTTTAACTTTAATGTCCAAAATAACGGCAAAAACCCAATAACTGCAGTCATGATGTTTTCAGAAAATCCTGAAAAATCCGAAGCCCTTACAAATCCTAACTCTACATTTCATAAAAGCATTGTACCACTAGCTATTGCAGGATTCTTTTTGATACTTGGTATAATTGCACTAATTACAGGAATAATTCTAAGTGTGGTAGACTGGAAAAAAGGGAAAAATCAATCACGTTATATTTAAAATTCTATTACATTTAGCTTGCCGTATTTTCCTACATTAAGGGAATTTTCGCCTTTGAAGCTATTGATGTAGCCATTTTCAATTGAAACTTTGGAGCCAGCTTTTATCATTTTAATTTGTGCATCCCATAGGGTTAGTTTGATTTGACCAGTTTCATCTTTTAAAACTGCATCTGCAACTTGGGCTTGTCCACCTGCTTTGAGATTTACTGTTCTTGGTTCTCCAATGCTATCAATTGTACCTTCTACTGTATCTAGCCTTGTCATTCCACTTCTGAGCTGGTTAATACTAGTCATCAAACAATTTTTTCACAGTCAAATAATAAGTGTTTTGAATAGCATCTCTTATCGTTTAGATCACCATAAAATGAAAATGATTTATTCATTTTTTATTCCTGATATTTTGTATTAGTTTTGGTCAGAATCAGGTTTGTCATTTCCCTTTATGGTGGGAATTTCAGCAAATCCCATTATCCTCCAAACAATATTTTTAATCAACGGGATAATTGGTCTCATAATAATTATTGCGCATTTATTACATAAAAATATGATGATCCTATCATCGCATCGCAAAATATTAAATCTCAGCTGGATTGCGCTATTCTTTTTACAGCTACACTGTAATCAGTCATTGGTACTATCTTGACTGTACTTATTGCAGAAATTCCAACTGCTATGCATAAATTTTCAATATCATGAGCATTTTTTGCATCCAAAATTATCACCCATTCATGTTCGAGTACCGACATGTAAAAACCCAATACCCTAGTTATGTTGAATTTCTTCTTGACCTCTTTCATTTTTTTCTGGATTTCCAGGAATATTTTCTTGCTATTCTTATTATTCATAGGACAAGATTCAGGACTGTGTATCGCAAAGATGCCAAAAAGCATGATTATGGTTAGAAACCTAATTTTATAAAACTTTCAATCCGGATTAATTTTAGACTTTTTCTTACAAACGCAGGGTAATTTGTTGAGATTTTAAATAAGGTTGAGCTAGACTAGTGATTATGCAAGAAGAAAGCAGGTATTTTTTCAATTTTTCATTCTTCAAGGTTGACCCAAAATGGAGATGGATGGCAGATATGGCAAAAGAAGAATCCGCAAAAGAGGTGGAGATTATCTTAAAAAACTCTGGAATCCAATTCCGTTCCTATTCTACCTTAGGTTTACGTGATGATGCAGAATTTCTCTTTTGGTTTGCAGCCGAATCTGTAGAACAAATCCAAGATGTTGTCTCAAAAATATATTTAACGGTTTTTGGAAAATACATCAATCCAACTCATGTCTATCTATCAAGCACCAGACCTTCAATTTATGCCAAGACTTCCAATCCAAAAGGCTGGCTTGGCGGCGAGGAACAAAAAAAATATGTCATTGTTTATCCATTTGTAAAAACTCGAGAATGGTATCTCTTACCAATTGAAAAAAGAAAAGAGTTGATGGCAGAACACATCCAGGTAGGACAAAAATATCCTCAAGTTACTCTAAACACCACGTATTCTTTTGGCATACATGACGAGGACTTTATGCTCGCTTTTGAGACTGATGATCTTCACGCATTTCAGGATCTCATCATGGATTTGAGAGAAACTCGAGTCAGCGCTTACATCAAAGTTGATACCCCTATGATCGTTTGTGTAAAAAAAGATGTTATATCGCTGATAAAGAGTCTTGGATGATGAAGGCACTAAAAGAATGGGCTACTGTTGTCAAGGCTTTGGAAACTGGTAATCAGATAATTCTATTACGAAAGGGAGGTATTCTTGAAACTGCTTCTGGTTTTAATTTAGAATCAAAAAAATTTCTATTCTTTCCTACTTATGAACATCAAGACACTGAATCAATAAAGTCACAATATTATGGATATCTAGCTGAAGCCAGAGAAAACCAACCAAAAGAGGGATTTAATGTCATTACATCTTTTGCTGAGGTTTTAGATGAAAGAGATCTAAATTCAATGGAAAAAATAGAAAATCTTTCCTCATTTCATATATGGAGTGATTCCTATATGGTAGAACGAATGAGCTGGATGCCAGAAAAACCAATGAAGGCAATATTTCTCAAAGTTTTCAAAATTGCACCAATCCAAGTGCCTGTTCTTCCTGATTACCAAGGCTGCAAATCTTGGATAGAATTAAATGTAAACTCAGAGTCTGGAAAATCGGTACTAAGTGACGCTGAAATTCAGGAAAAACTTCTGGAGTTTAGGAGAATCGTAAATTGAAATATCGAATTTTGGGTAAGAGTGGTATTAAAGTCTCTGAGATAGGATTTGGAGCATGGACAATAGGTTTGGACTGGTGGGGCAAAAAAATAGAAGATGATGAAGCAAAAGGATTGTTGAAAAAAGCGTATGATTTAGGAATTAATTATTTTGAAACTGGTGACATTTATGGGAGAGGAAAAAGTGAGAAACTAATAGGAGAAGTTTTTTCTGAAATGCGAAATGATGTTGTCATTTCTACAAAATATGGTTATGACATTTATGGCAACGAACAGGTAGGACACAGAGAGCTTCCTCAAAAGTTTACTCCAGAATTTACTAATTTTGCGCTACAAAAAAGTCTAGAACGATTGCAGACTGATTATGTTGATGTTTATGGTCTGCATAATCCAAAAATTCAAACCATAAATGACGACAAAATATTCGATGTACTTGATAAAAAAGTCCATGAAGGAAAGATAAAAAGTTACCAGATAGCATTAGGTCCTGCAATTGGATGGGCACAAGAAGGAGTCGAAGCTATGGAAAAAAGAAATGCTACTGCAGTTCAAACAGTATACAATATTTTAGAACAAAATCCTGGAAACAAGTTAATTGAAAATGCACAGAGGCACAACGTGGGAATACTAGTTAGAGTTCCAGATGCTTCAGGAATTCTGACTGGTAAAGTTACTGCAGACACAAAGATAAGCGAAAAAGATCACAGATCAGTAAGATCTGGAGACTGGATAAAAGAATCTCTAAAAAAAGTAGACCAGCTCATGCCCATTGCAAAAAGAAATGATCTTAGTATCACTGAACTTGCAATCAAGTTTATCCTCTCTAACAATGTTGTTTCTTCTGTCCTTCCTACCATAGTTGACGAAGACGAGATTGTAATGTTTTCTCAAATGGCTGACGGAAATTATCTAAATTCCTCTGACATGAATGAGATAACTTCCTTGTTTAGCCAGTGGCCTGCATACGAATTAAAGGCATCTTCTCAAACTGCATAATTATTTATGCAGTTATTGGGTCTTCTATACTGAATTTATCTTCCACGAAATATTCTACTCGCGTTTTTTTGAATTCACGAGAGCTAAAAAGTATCTTGTAGTCAGTAACGTCGATATATTTTTGGATCTCCTTTGCCATTACTTCAGCATCATTAAATGACTTGCAATGTACCATGGAAAACACATTGTAGGGCCAGTCTTGATAAGTAGGTCTTTGATAACAATGACTAATTTGCGGAAATGAACCAAGCTTGACACCGACATCCTCTATTCTTTCATCAGGAACCTTCCATACTATCATACCATTTGCTACAAATCCTGCTTCTCTGTGTCTAAGAATTGCAGCAAATCTTCGCATAACCCCAATCTCTTCATAGTACTTTGCTTTGTCAAGTAATTCTTCTTCAGTAATTCCCAAGTTTTGTGAAGATTTTAAAAATGGCCTTGGTGTAATCTCTAAATCTTTTTGCAGCTCTCGGATAAAGTTTTTGTCTTCTTCGGTTGCGACAAATTTCACCTCACGGATTTTTTTCTTTTCTTCACTTGGTTTTACTTCTGATTTCTTTTCATCTACCATGTCTAATTTTACTCCAATTTTGAAGAGCTTTATCGTTGGTAGTAATCGTGTCTTTTTTATTCCAGGTAATTTTGAAAACTTGTCAATCTCTGTCTTTAGATCAGAACCTGGAGGAACTGCAAGTGTAAACCAGAGATTATACTCATGATTTCTTTCATAGTTGTGACTGACACCAGGGTGCCTGTTTACTTGATTTGCAATATAATCTAGTCTTTCTGGTTCTATTGCCATGGCAACTAGCGCACTTTTGTAACCAAGTTTTCTAGTATCAAATATAGCACTCATTTGTCTGATTATTCCATTTTTCTTCATTTCCTCTAGTCTTTGCATCAAAGCTTCATCAGACAATCCAAATTTTTTGGCAATTTCCATGTAAGGAAACGCAACAAGAGGGAAGGTCCATTGTATTTCGTTTAAAATCTCTTTATCAAGATTATCCATCAGTAAAATTCAAGTCATTATCAATTAAAAACGTTGTCAAGATTTCCATGCAATCTATAAATAACAAATAGAGTCGATCCAAAACCATTGATAGTTGACCTTAACCTAAAAGGAAACTTGGTTATTGTTGTGGGAGGAGGGAATGAGGGACTCAAAAAGATAAATGCATTACTTACTCAGGATTGTAAAATTTTACTTATAAGTGAAGAGACCAGTAAATTAATAGAAAGATATGTAAAACAAAAAAAAATTGCTTTTAAGAAAATGAAAATACATGATGCAAATTTTCTAAAAAAATACAAGCCATTTATGGTAATGGCAACAACTGACAGTAGAGAACTAAATCGAAAAATTATTGATCAGGCAAAAAAAACGAGATGCTATTCTTATGCGGCTGATGACCCTGCAGTAAGTGATTTTGCCTTTGGCTCTGTAATAAATATCAAAGATACTGTGCAAATCGCAGTTTCAACTGGTGGAAGAAGTCCTGCCATGGCAAGAAAGATACGACTACAGGCTGAAAAGATTTTTAAAAAAATAATAAAAAACGAGGACATTTATCAAATAAAACTGCAAGATTTTGCTAGAAATTTAGCTAAAACTAGGATAGAAACCTTCCCTGAAAGAAAAAAATTCCTTTATAGTATCATGAATGACAATAATATTAAACAATTAATAAAAGAAGGTAATTTTAAAAATGCAAAGAAGAGCGTCATGAAAATGTTAGGTGAACTCAAATAAATAATATAATTAACGCCAGAGTCACGTTCCGTAAATCTCCAATCCACATGCTTGAGAGGTTCACATTTAGGAATATGGATTCCGCATATTCTTCTTTTCTAGAGCATTCTGGTTTGCAAGAATGTGTCATATTGCAAACATGCAATCGGGTTGAGCTTTTTGGTGTTGGAAATCAAAAAGATGTTGAAAGAATAAAAAAGACATGGGCATCAGTGTCTGGTCTTGAAGAAAATGCTTTCAAAGAAAACTTGGAGATAAGCGAAGGAAAGGAAGTTTTTGAACATCTCTTAAAACTAACCTCAGGATTAGACTCACTTGTAATTGGTGAAGAACAAATACTAGGTCAGATAAAGGAGTCAATCACCACTGCAAGGGAGCTAAGAGCCTCTGGAAATAATCTTAACACATTGTTTGACAAGGCAATTCGGGTTGGCTCCCAAATACGGCATTCAACAGGAATCAGTCGAGGAAGCATATCGCTAGGTTCTATGGCAGTCAAGTTGGCTGAAGAAAACATAGATGATCTAAAATCAAAACACATCCTACTCATCGGAACAGGAGAAGCTGCAAGTCTTGTTGCAAAATCTCTTAAGAAAAGGAATGTCGATTTTTTTATAACAAGCAGAACTTTTCAGAGAGCTCAAGCTTTTGCTGAAACAGTAGGGGGAAAACCAATAACATTTGATATTGCAATATCTGATTTTAACAAAGTAGATGTATTGTTTGTAGCTACAATTGCTCCCTATTTTCTCGTAACTTATGACAGAATAAAAGAAGCAATGGAGTCAAAAAAGACTGGTATGATGATAATGGATTTATCAAATCCAAGGACAATAGATGAAAAAGTTTCTACGATAAAAAGAATAAAAATGATGAATCTGGATCAGATTGCAGAGATGGTGGACAAAAACATGAGGAGCAGAATGGTGCTTGTTAGGTCAGCGGAAAAAATAATTAACGAAGAAATCCCAGTTGTAGAGGCGGTAATGAAAAGATTGGAAGTAGAACCAGTAGTAAAGAATGTCTTCAAAGACATTGATCAAGTTAGATTAAAAGAGTTGAAAAAAGCGATATCGATGCTTGGGGAAACTGATGAGCAAAAAATACGAATAATTGACCAGCTCACCCAGGCCATAGTAGAGGGTATAATATCTACTCCCATGAATAACCTACGAAAAGCAACAGAACAAGGCGATTCTGATTTGCTAAAGTCTGTTAGCAAACTGTTCGATTATAAAAAAGAGTAACAGATTATATTAGTTGCATATGGTATTTTTTACGCATGTCTTTTCCTAATCTGCGACTCAGACGACTACGAAAGAGTGGTAAGATTCGTGAACTGTTAGAAGAAGTAAGGTTGTCCCCAAAAGATCTCATTTGCCCCATCTTCGTTCAAGAAGATCTAAAATCAAGAATTCAAGGAGAGTCAATGCCTGGTTTTGATAGACTTCCACTTAAGGATGTGGTAGACGAAGTAAATTCTATCGTTGATTTAAAGATCCCTGCAATTATGGTATTTGGAATTCCAAAATCAAAGGATGATCAGGGCACATCTGCATTTTCTCAAGATGGAATTGTACAAAAGGCAGTGTCCGACATTAGAAAAAATATTGGAAATAAAATAGCAATCATATCTGATGTCTGTCTTTGTCAGTACACTAGCTCAGGTCACTGTGGATTGATAATAGGTGATAGGATAGATAATGATTCTAGCTTGGATGTATTGTCAAAAGTTGCTCTAAGTCAAGCTCAGGCGGGTGTTGATATGGTATCACCTTCTGCAATGATGGATGGTCAAGTTAGAGCAATACGACAAAGATTAGATGATTCAGGATTTAATGATGTGGCAATCATGTCCCATTCGGCAAAACATCGCTCTTCTCTTTACTCTCCATTCAAAGACATGGCACATTCTGCTCCAACCTTTGGAGACAGGAAAACCTATCAGCTGCCATATACGAACCCAAAAGAAGCTATGAGGGAAGTCGAGACTGATATTACAGAAGGAGTTGATATTGTAATGATAAAGCCTGCCTTGGCCTATCTTGATTTGATTGCAATGACTAGGCAAAAATTCAACATTCCTATTTCTGCCTATAGCGTTTCTGGTG
>CAZHDX010000069.1:0-7917 GCA_964531195.1 uncultured Nitrosopumilaceae archaeon | reverse complement strand
GGGATATGTTGATTATTCCACAGGCATTAATAATATAGGGGGACAAGCAACTCTCTACTTTGGTGCTAGCCAACCTGGTGGAACTACTCAACAAACCACATCAAACATGAATGTAGGCACATACTTCGGTTTTGTACTAGTATATGGAAAATTCGCAGTTAATTCAGGAGACGTAGGTAGCAGTTATGCTCAAGCAATTCCTTTCATGGCAGTAATAATGACTTGACATTAAAAACACATTTTTAGGTTTTGAGACAATCATTCAATGTGCTAATATTAACGAGTGTTAATCATTATCATAAGAAATGAGTGTTGCCACATTGACCCATTGGGGTTGTATCACCAAGTTACATACAACCTTCTTTATGTAAAAAAGACACATTTTTCATAATGACAACTGATTCTAGTCAGAACGATGACAAGCTAGCAGCAGCAGTAAAAGCAATGGAGGATTTGGTTAACGAAGCAGTCCAGGTATATGAGATGGACCGAGAAAAAACTAATGTCATCGATGATTTGTATAATTCATTAAAAATAATAACTTCTTATCTTGGTTTCACAATTGATTTGCAGCCAAGTATTTTAAATCTGCCAGAGCAGACAAGAGTAATGCTTACTCCATTCCTAGACATACTTGTTATAAAATCAAATTTTAAAACAGAGCAAAAAAGATTTGACCAGCTGACGCTAGACGAAACATCGGAAGTTATAAGATATGCAATTCCTACAATGATTAGAATGGCAGAGTCAGATAGAATAATCAAGAGCAAGAAGATTGCATTTTTGAGAGAGGGTACTCAAAAACTAAAACGATTGCCAGCAACAAATGCAGAAGATATGATAATCACCGATACTACTGTTCATATGGAGAAGGTCGTCTAAGACATGCAAGAAGGAAAAGTAATGCATTTTAATTCCATTGCTGATCTTCAAAACCATTTTACAAAAGATCTTGAAGACCTAAAGAAAAAATTTAATGAATACTCAGAGCTGACTGGAAGTAAGCTTAGAGCAGGAACCGAAGAAAACTCTGCTGAACTTGCAGAGCTAAAAGAAAAGCTTGATGGTCCATCTGATCCAAAAAAGAAAAAAGCTGTAAAGAAAAAAGATCAAAAATCAAATTGGCGCAATATTGATGAAGTGTCGGTTTATGATGGAATTGGAATCAAAGGAGAGCTGGAACTTTACTTTAAGGCTTTAGAAGCAACCAAATTAAAGATTGACAAGGTACAAAAAATAATAGAATCCTTAAATGGTCTTGTTTCAAGAGGGCTAAAAAAAGATCTTGGCTGTGTAGCTCTTTTGAATAATGACCTTTCATTTGAGGTAGTATTCATGAAGGCAAATGCTCCGAAGGCTAAATTTTCGTTTAAAGCGATCGTTAACGTAGGAGCCGAATAAACTCATGCGATCTAATTCTATTATATATTATATTGATTTATTACAAAATATATATAATAATTCTACTTTTTTAGAAAAATATATAGCAGAAGGATCGTTAGACGGACAGCATCGATCAACTCTTTTAGACTTTCCAACAATATATTCTAGTGGATTAATAGAACGGATCTGAAAAAATATGAAAAACGAAGAAAACCAAATTTCAATATTTGATTCACATTCCGGATCTTCTTTGCACGAACACAAACTGTCAATTGACAAATTGCAAGATGATTTATCAAATTTCGGATTGACATCAAACCAAAGCAAAGTTTACATCTTTTTAGGAAAATATGGTTCCAAGACTGCACCCGAAGTGTGCAAGGCTTTAAGATTACCACGAACTGAAACTTATCATTTACTTACTACTCTTCAAAACAAGGGAATTGTTGCTGCTACATTCCAGCACCCAATCAAGTTTTCTGCACTTCCATTGAACAAAGCAATATGGTCACTAGTAAATGCAGAAAAGGAGCGAGTAAACACGCTAGAAAAACAAGAAGAGCGAATTGTAGAATTGTGGAATACTATTCCAGAATTTAATACAATACTGGAAGAAAAAGAAGAAAGATTCCAAATGCTTCAAGGTGCAAATCAAATTAACAGTAAGATAAGAGAAATGGTTGAAAATACAAAAAAAGAATTCGCAGTATTAGGTTCTGAAAAAGATTTTCTGAAATTTTATCACTCTAATTTCTTTGAATCATTAAATGATTCCAAGATAGATCTAAAAATATTAACATCGTCTTCTGAAAAATCGATGTATATTTTTGATGACATTGATAGAGACAATGTTAAGAAAATGCCAGACACAATAAGAGAGGACCTCTGTTTTCTGACAAAGGATGATGAAGAGATAATATTTTTCATTAAAAACAATAGTAAAGCTAGCCAGCAAATTACCGCAATCTGGACTGATTCTTCTGCTATGGTTTATTCAATGAAAACACTATTTTCTACTGTTTGGTCAAAATCAAAGAATATTCATTTGTAAAATTAATTTCCAAGTCTTGGATGTAATATCCTCATACCTGATTCATCCAATCTTATAGGAAAGATTTGTTCATTGTGGCTAACTCCCCTCATTTTGATTACCTGAATAGCTCTTTCCATATTGTCTTCTTTTCTTATGTGATGTAACAATACAATACCAGATGCTACATACCATTCTGGAGGAGTTGTAGTATTATCAGCAAATTCAGAGATCAATAAAGAGGTACAATTCTTGTCTTCTAGGGCATGAATCATTCCCTGTAATCCTTGTCTTGCATAAAATGCATTAGTATACTGCATTGAAAGGACAGTAAGGGAATCTATTACAACCCTTTTTGCTTCTATTCTTTTAATGCTGCTTAGAATCAATTGAGTCAGATGCATAAATGGAAGGGATTCACCTCGGTACAAAGATTCGTCAAGTGCAACAAAGCCTTCTTCCATTTTAAAGGGCCTTGCATCTATAATCAATAACCTCCCATCATCAATCAATTTTTGAACATCCCAGCCATAGGAACTAAAATCATTTTTGAGTTCTACAGGACTTTCAGATAGAGTAACAAATACTCCTGGTTCATCAAAGTCAGTTGCACCTGAGTGTAGAAATTGCATTCCAAAAGTAGTTTTGCCACTACCTGGAGGTCCTGATAAAACAATGGTTTTACCTTCTCTAAATCCTCCAGAAATAATAGAATCAAATCCTGATATTCCAGTTCTAATCTTAACTTGTGAGGTATCCATTATATGATAAAATTTCCCGTAAATTGTATTTAAAGGGTAGTGAGATTTTACAAATCACAGCCTCTCCATCAAATGAAAATGCGATTGATTTTAATCGGATCATTCATAGTTAACTATTTCTAAAACAAGAAACGAGCTTTAGCATTGACTAAAATTTTAGGAGTTATTGGAGGAGGTCAGCTTGGCATGATGTTAACCGAAGCTGCCAAAAAATTACCAAACTATATTTCAGAAGTGATTGTATTAGATCCTACAAGCAATTGTCCCGCCACAAAAGTAGGAGCAAGACAAATCGTAGCAGATTTTAAAGACAAAAAGGCAATCATAGATTTGTCTCAACAATCTGACATCATAACATATGAGATAGAATCTGGCGATAGTAAACTGTTGGAATCATTAAATAATAATGTAATCATAAATCCGTCACCAAGTACTCTTAAAATAATTCAAGACAAGTATATGCAAAAAAAATTTTTACGTGAAAATGAATTACCTGTGGCAGATTTTTTCAAAATCGACTCTCTTTCTGATCTCAAAGAAAAAATATCCATATTTGGTTTTCCAGCAATGCTAAAAGCTAGAAGAGATGCATATGATGGAAGAGGAAATTTCAAAATTGAAAAACCTGAGCAGATCGAATATGCATACAAACAATTTCAAAACAGAGAACTAATGCTTGAAAAATTGATAAATTTTAAAAAAGAAGTATCAGTAATAGCAGCAAGGAATCTAAAGGGAGATATTGAAACATATCCCCTAGTAGAAAATATTCATGAAGAAAATATTCTCAAAATGACCATAGCCCCTGCGAGAGTAAATGAAAGGGTTTCGCATCAAGCACAAAAAATTGCTGAAAAAACGATGGAAGTATTGCATGGAGCAGGAGTGTTTGGAATCGAGATGTTCGTAACAGATGATGATAAAGTACTCATAAATGAAATTGCTCCAAGAGTTCACAATTCAGGGCATCATACATTACAATCAAGTATTACTTCACAATTCGAACAACATCTAAGAGCAATTCTTGGTCTTGATCTTGGCAAGACTGATTTATTGCATTATACGGTAATGTGCAACATATTAGGACCGAAAGAGTTCCAAGGAAAATACAAACCAATTGAAATTGGTAGCAATGATGAAGTTTATCTCAAAATGTATCTTAAAGATGAAGCAAAACCCCAAAGAAAAATGGGTCATTTCAACGTAGTAGACATTCATGACAAACGAGATGTCGATGAACTAATTCGAAAAGCTAATCAAGTTAGAGATAGTATCAGGTTTCAAAGTCCAAATACAATTTAATTTTCCCTGAAACAATATGTTTGTGTCAGAATATAATCAAGTTTTTATAAATTGATTATTTTTTTGCTACTAGTGCATAGATGCCACCTGCACCGTAAGCTAGTGCAATTAAGATACGAGAAGTTATTACAGCAATGGTTTGGTTTGATATGTATGTTGTATCGATTACGATTGCAATTGGAATAGCTGCAAGTGATATCGCTGCAACTATAATTTGTTCATAATTATCAAGCCCGCTATATTTTTTCATAAACAAATACGTTGAAAGATTTCCTAACCCTATTCCAAGCAGTATCAGGTATTGATAGAGATTTGGAAATAACCCTATTGCTCCAAAAGGTGCAGCCCAGCATAAACCATTGACTGCCTTAACATTTCGAGACCATTTTACACTATTTTTCATTCTTCCTCTAATTGATGGAATTATGTTGCGAAATTTGCCAAAAATAATACCAAAGGTAATTCCAAAACTACTCAACCAAATTATAGCATAGTAAAATGTAGGAGATTTATTTACAAAAGCGATTTCGCTTAAGATTGAAGCTACTCCAACGGATATTGAAACTCCAATAAAGAGAAGACCAAACGCTCGTCGAACTTCTATAGGTGTTTGTTGCATGAGGAATAAGACAACAAATCTAAAACGGTAATTAAATTATTTTGATTTAGTTAAAGTTCCAAACTTTGTGATTTAGGTCTGTTAATTGAATTATCCAGAGTCTTACAGGACGGTTCTAAAATAATGAATGAATATAGTATGCGATACAAAGAAGGATTCCTACATAACTCCTAAATATGTAAACCCGTTTTATGAGAGGGGTGGGGGCTACATAAATTATGAAATTCCAAACTTTGCTAGTTGTTGCAGGCTTCATAGTATGTGCTATCTCTATTTCACAATCTTTCCAGCCCGCCTCTGCTACAAATATCTCACTTGATGCTACAACTTGTCCCGCTAGTTTTGATGGAGCTTGGGATACACCAACAAATACGTGCACGATTAGTACTGGTGGTCATTTAATACCTTCAAATGACACACTTGAAATTCCATTAGGAACCATACTAATAATTACCCCCACTGGGGGTATCGTCAACAACGGTACAATAAATAACTCTGGAACAGTCAGAGTAGAAAACACAGACGGCATAGGTATAGACAACATCATCGAAGAAATTAGTGATGGCAACTGTTGTTTTGTTGGTAACTTTACAAACACTTTGGAAGGACAAATCACAATAGCAAACTCCGGCGGACAGGGTATCAAAATTGGTGGTTTCTTTTCCAATTTAGGATTAATCAATGTAACAAATACCAACGGCGTTGGCATAGACAATGGTAATAGTCTTTCCAATTCAGGAATAATTACAATATCAAATGCAGGTGGTTCTGGCATTATTAATTCTGTACCGAGTGGTCCTTCGGTGGAGAAAGAAGCGGCAGGCAGAATCACAAATTCTGGAACAATCACAGTTGCAAACACAAATGGTAGTACAGGAATCTGTATGTGCATTCCTGACGGCAATGTTGTCAATTCTGGTAACATCACAATTGCAAACTCTGGTGGCTTGGGTCTTTCCATCACTACGTTCGGTGTAGTCACCAATTCTGGTATAATCGCAATTGCAAACTCTGGTGGTACGGGCATTTACAATGGCTTTGACATCAACCTTGGTCCAGGCGTACTCAACAACGATCCTCTTGGGACAATCAAAGTGTCAAATTCGGGGGGAGTCGGCATTAACGATATTAACGGCAGTAGACTAGCCAACTCTGGAACAATAATTATCTGTGAAGGTACAGTTCTAGGCACAGTTCCAACAAGTGGAAATCCTGTGATCACTTGTTCTAGCAATAACGATACCTTTCCACCGCTAATAATAACACCGTCGAATATGAACATAGGTGCACTCAATCAAACTCAAAAAATAGTGAACTATAATGTCACCGCAATAGACAACATTGATGGAATAATTACTGCAACATGTGATCCACCATCAGGCAGTTTATTTCCAGTGGGTGACAATATTGTAAAGTGTTCTGCGACAGACAAAGCTGGTAATAATATGACTAAATCATTTACGATTAGTGTAATAGCTGATGCACCAGTTCCCACATGGATAAAGGGTCTGGCAGGCTTGTGGTGCAATGGAACCATAGATTCAAACGGTTTTGTAACCGCGATTCAATATTTGGTTAATTCCGGAACTATCAGTCTTCCAGATAGTCAAAACAATGCACTTTCTAATATAATTCCATCATGGGTCCAAGCTGATGCATGCTTTTGGTCAACAAACCAAATTGGTGATGATGACTTTCTTTCCGCATTGCACTATCTAGTATCTGTAGGAATAGTAAAAGTCGTAGTAACAACTCTAGATTCTACTGCGACCTCTGTTGATCCAAATCCTACATCAGGGTTTGTCGGAGAACCTATTACATTTACTTCATTTGTATTAGACGTTACCAACTCTTCAAACATTCCTACTGGAACTGTACAATGGCTTGATGATGGATCCGGTACATTCAACCCAACTTTATGCACCTTGACATCTGGATCTTGTACTACCACTTACACTCCTGGCGCCAATTCTGCTAACATGACAATAATTGCAAACTATCAAGGAGGTCCCCAACATTTAGCTAGTTCTGGCACAGCATCAGTGACAATTTTGACAAGAACTCCAGACAGTACAATCACAAGCGTTACACCAAACTTTGGTATAACATCTGCAGGAGTTCCAATCACTCTTACCTCTACAGTGTCTGACAATATCAACTCGACAAACGTTCCAACTGGCAATGTAACATGGAGTGACAACGGAACTGGTGGCACATTCTCACCGTCTTTGTGTGTCTTATCATCTGGCACTTGTACAACTGTATTCACACCTACTGCATCAGATGCCAAAATAACTGCAACCTACTTGGGCGATTCCAGTCACTTTTTTAGCAATGGCACATCAGTGATAACAATTCAGAAGATAGTCAAAGAGAGTACAATCACGACTGTAGTACCAAATCCAACAATAGCCTCAGCAGGAGTACCTGTTACATTTATCACAACAGTATATGATAATGTCCACGCGTCAAATGTTCCAACTGGTCTCGTAACATGGAGTGACAATGGAGCTGGAGGCAAATTCTCTGCAAGCTCGTGCTCGTTGAAATCAGGATCTTGTACAATTACATACACGCCAACTTCTCTTTCACCAATAACAATTTCTGCAACTTATGGAGGGGACACTTCTCATACTGGCAGTAGTGGAAATGGCCAAGGAACTATTAGTC
This sequence comes from uncultured Nitrosopumilaceae archaeon, assembly GCA_964531195.1. Taxonomy (GTDB): domain Archaea; phylum Thermoproteota; class Nitrososphaeria; order Nitrososphaerales; family Nitrosopumilaceae; genus TA-20. Next base: position 152 of record CAZHDX010000069.1, on the reverse strand, counting down.
CTGCTACTCATTCTACCATGACTACGAGTAAACCAAAACAACCACCATCAGGACGAGGCAACATTGTCTTTTTTACCTCAACAGTATTTGACTTTACTTCCCTGAAAACCCCAAGTGTTACAGTAACCTGCAGTCAAAAAGGTTCGGGATGT
>CAZHDX010000068.1:0-7937 GCA_964531195.1 uncultured Nitrosopumilaceae archaeon | reverse complement strand
GGGCGGGATTTTTCATTCAGATGAACTTCCAAATTATGGAATAGAAGAATCAGATATTCATCAAGTCAAAAAGACATTGGATCTTGGACCAAATGATTGATTTTTAATTCTAGCTGGAGAACAACTAAAAATTGATCTTGTGGTTGAATCAATTATAAGAAGAATTGAGGACGCCAAGATTGGAGTTCCCGCAGAAACCAGGGCAGCAACCTCAACTGGCGAGACCGTATTTTTAAGACCAAGACCAGGTGCGTCAAGAATGTACCCTGAAACTGACGTTCCACCCATAATTGTTGAAGAAAAAGAATTTGAAAAAATACGAAATAAGATACCCAAATCATGGGAAGAAACTGTATCAGAATTACAGAAAATATATCAACTAAACTATCAGCTTACGATGCAGATCTTTGATTCAGATTATCTAGATTTGTTTGAATCCATTTGTAAAGATAAGAGAATTTCACCGAATTTTGTTGCATCAATTCTTTGTGGAACTATTACAAACTTAGAAAGAAAGGGATTAGATGGCAAGCTATTAAAAAATAATGAGATTGAAAGGGCCTTTAATCTACTTACAGATGGCAAAATTGCAAAAGAATCACTTGAGATGATTTTTGAAAGCATAATGTCAGGGAAATCACAAACGGTTTTAGAAGCCATAGAAAAAACAGCAATAGGTACAGTGGATTCTTCAGAGCTCGAAAAAATATTAGATGAACTAGTACGCGCTAATCTCAAGATAATTGAAGAGCAAGGCCCAAGATCAATTGGTCCCTTAATGGGAATTGCAATGAAAACTATGCGTGGTAAGGTTGATGGTCAAAAAATAAACCAATTACTTGAGGAAAAAATAAAGCAAAAATTAGGTTCTACTGATAAATAATTTTCTTTAACTAAATTGCATGGATTCCCTTTTGCTTACTACCTATATCTATGGCATCCCCAACAGTATCGATAAAGATTTTTCCATCACCAGGAGAGCCTGTTCCTGCAGCGTCTATTATTGCTGTTACTACTTTATCGACTATAGAATCATCAACTACTGTAATCACATAATTTTTGATGTTGGAACTTGCAGTGTAGCTCCCAGTACCTCTTTGGCCTGTCAATTGAGGACGAATTCCTTTTCCCCATCCTTTTGCATCAAGTATTGTAATTCCACCTACACCGGATTTTTTTAAAGCTTCAACAACTGCGAAGACTTTTTCAGGAGCCACCACTGCCTCAATTTTTTTCAATACAGGAACATGTGGTTGATTGATTATAAATTTTTCATGGAATCTTGTTTTTAAAAATGAGTAATTATGAATGTGCGGGAGGTGGGATTTGAACCCACGAACTCCTAAGAGATAAGGTTCTGAGCCTTACGCCGTTGACCAGGCTAGGCGACCCCCGCAACGAAAAAATTAAGATTCCTGAATAAGTGTCTTTATTGCAGAAGCTGCATCTTTTAGTTTATAGATTCTTTTAGCACGCGGATCGTCAAAGCCTAGATTCCATGGTTGAGTGTAAAGTAATACTGATTTGTCTCCATCAAGCATGCTTTTTGCATTGATTGGTGAATCATCAATGAATATGTCATAATCAAGGTTTGTTTTTTCTATTCCTTCTGATACACCAACATAGTTATTATAGGCGATATTTTTTGATCGAAGCCAATTTTTGACATGAACATGTGTAGATTCTTCTCTTGCAGTTACTATATCCACAGTTCCTAGTTTTGAAAGCTCTGCAGTACCTAAAGAAATATCATTTTCCGTGGCAGGAATATTCTCCCAGGAGGACCAGCATATGGATAGTTCTTTATAAAAATCAAATTTATTTATCTGAAACTTTTTCCAGAAATCCCATTCTGATATTTCTGATTTTAAAATAGTTGATCGTATCTTGTTATTATAAGAAAGCCATGACTGGATGACGTCAGCAAGAACTCCATCAACATCAAGACCTATTCTCAAATTTTCATCACGTTTTTTATCCAAAAGTATCCCGAAGTTCTTCGAGAGTCTTTTTTTGCTGTTTATCAAGCCTAGTGGGTATATTGACAACAAGTCTAACATATTGATCCCCTCTCCCTCTACTGCCTTGATGTGGAAGCCCTTTGCCCCTTAGCTTTATTATCGTATTTGGCTGGCTACCTGGTTCTACAGATATTTTTTCAGTACCATCCAAGGTAGGCACCGTAATACTTTTGCCAAGTGCAGCATCTATCATGGAAATGTTTTGATCATAGAATAGGTCTGCTCCATCTCTTTTGAATTTCTCATCAGGCTTGACTTTAATTCTGACAATTAGATCTCCATTTACGCTATTTGGCATTGCTTCCCCTTCACCCCTAATTGTGTATTCTCCGGTCTCTATTCCAGCTGGGATATCAAAGGAGAGATGTTTTATTCCTCTTTGTTTTCCTGTTCCTTTGCATTTTGTACAAGGTCGTTCTATTATCTTACCCTGACCTCTACAAGTGTTACATGGCTGTACTGTGACAAATGTAGAAAATCCAGTACTTCTAGACGTTCTAACTTGACCATGACCCTTACAAACTGTACAGGTTCGCATCGTTGTTCCAGGAGTAGCTCCTGAACCTCTGCAGTTTTCACAGTCAATATCCTTTGGGATATCAATTTCTACTCGTTTTCCTTTTAGAACATCTTGTAGTGTTATGGAGGTATCATATACAAGATCTGCACCTCTTTCGTGACCAAATCCACTAAATCCGCCAAACCCCCCTCTTCCAAAGAGTGATTCAAAAATTGAATCAAAGCCGCCACTACCAAACCCCCCAAAAATATCTTCAAAATTGACTCTTGCTCCTTTGAAGAGATCTTCTGTGCTATATCTTCCATCCACACCGGCATGACCATGTGTATCATAGATTTTCCGTTTTTCGTTATCAGATAAAACAGCATAGGCTTCTGAAATTTCCTTAAAATGTTCCCCAGCATCAGGAGATTTGTTTCTATCAGGATGAAATTTTAATGCTAATTTTCTATACTGTGCCTTTATTTCATCTTGAGAAGCGTTCTTTTGTACCCCTAAAACTTCATAATAATCTCGCTTGGAGCTCATAACTATAAACAGATTTGATTAATCTCAAGTATAAATCATCAATTCATTGAGCACCGGCAGCATTTTGGTTTGTACTTCCATCCTCAGGTCCTGTTTGAGGTCGTCCTGCTTCAGCTTGACTAGAACCAGGTGGAGGAGTGACTTTTTTGTAAAGCTCAGTACTAATCTCGTTGACTATTGTTTTTAATGCATCCAGTTTTGGTTTAATTTCTGTAGAACCTTTGTCTAGTACATCCTTTAGATCTTTTATTGCATTTGTGACTTTGATTCCTTGTTCTTGTGTTACTTTATCTTTTAAATCTTGATTTATCAATTTCTCAGTAGTATAGATATAATTCTCTGCTTCATTTTTTATTTCAATTTCATCCTTTTTCTTTTTGTCTTGATCGGCAAAAACCTCAGCATCTTTTTTTAATTTCTCAATTTCATCTTTTGAAAGTTTTGTACTTGCAGTTATAGTTATTTTTGCCTCTTTTTGAGTTCCAAGATCTTTTGCTGTGACATTCAAAATACCATTTGCGTCTATATCGAATTTCACTTCAATTTGAGGAATTCCTCTTGGTGCAGGAGGAATACCAGCCAGATTAAAGCTTCCAAGTGACACGTTGTCCGCAGCCATTGGCCTTTCCCCTTGAACTATGTGAATAGTAACCGCTGTTTGGTTATCTGCGGCAGTAGTAAAGACCTTCCCTTTAGATGTCGGTATGGTCGTATTCCTCTCTATCAATGGTTCACGTAGTCCTCCAAGCACTTCGACACCAAGAGTTAATGGTGTAACATCAAGAAGTACAATATCACTTGTAACCTCACCTGCAATGATTCCGGCTTGTATTCCAGCACCTAGAGCTACAGCTTCCATAGGATCTACCCCCGATTCAGGTTCTTTTCCTAAAACAGAAGCAACAAATTTTTTCACCAAGGGAATTCTTGTTGGTCCGCCGACTAAGACGATTTTAGAAATATCAGATGAAGAAAGCTTTGCATCCTCTAAAGATTTCATCATTGACGGACGACATCTTTCCACTATAGGATTGATGAGATCTTCAAGCTTTGATCTAGTTAATTTCATTTCTAAATTCTTCGGGCCGGCAGCTTGATCATATGAGATGAATGGAAGATTAATGTCAGTTTCCATTACTGAAGAAAGTTCTATCTTTGCTCTTTCTGCTCCCTCTCGTACCCTAACCATAGCTGCATTATCTTTTGTAAGATCTATTCCCGTAGTCTTTCGAAATGAATCTACAATGTAATCAACTAGTACTTTGTCCATATCAGTTCCTCCAAGTTGTGTATCACCAGAAGTACTCATTACTTCAAAAACTCCTCCTCCCATTTCCATTATAGTGACATCTAATGTTCCGCCTCCTAGATCAAACACTAGGATTTTCATGTCTTGTTTTACTTTATCAAGACCAAAAGCAAGTGAAGCTGCGGTGGGTTCATTTATGATTCTAACAACTTCAAGCCCTGCAATTTGACCAGCATCTTTTGTTGCTTGTCTTTGGTTATCATCAAAATATGCAGGAACTGTAATTACCGCCTTGTCGATTTTCTCTCCAATAAAGGCTTCAGCATCTCGTTTAATTTTCTGTAAGATAAATGCAGAGATTTGCTGAGGTTTGTATTCTTTATCATTTATTTTGAAAATATAGTCACTGCCCATCTTTCGCTTTGCTGCTACTATTGTTCCATTAGGATTTGTGACAGCTTGTCTTCTTGCAGGCTCTCCAACAATAAGTTGACCGTCTTTGGTAAAGGCAACGACTGAAGGAAAAGCTTTACCTCCTACGGTTGTTCCCTCTGCCGCAGGAATCAATGTGGGTTTACCACCCATCATTACTGCCGCAGCAGAATTGCTTGTTCCTAAATCTATTCCAATTATTTTTGTCATTATTATCACAATCCTTTATTCATTAGTTTTTGATATTTCTACTAAACTAGGTCTAATAACTCTGTTTTGTAAAATATATCCCTTACGAATTTCTGATGTAATTGTATTCTCATCTAGTGACGGATCAATTTTAACAGATATTGCTTCATGTAATTTTGGATCAAATATTTCTCCAAGTGCATCTATGCCAGCAACACCATATTCAGATAGAAACGAATCCATATTTTTTAAAATTGAAGTCAGACCGTCTGTGTTTATCTTTTGTTTTGCTAGTGCTTGTTTTGCACGAACAAAATCATCATATATGGATAAGAATTTTAACAATATTTCATCAACTATCGAATTTGTTTTATTTTGAACATCTAACAAGGATCTTTTTTTCAGGTTTTCAAAATCAGCAAGTAGATATTGAATTTTTTTTTCATATGAAGCTACTTGTTCTTGCGTTTGTGCAAGTTGTGTCTTTAGGTCATTAATTAGTTTCTCTTTTGATTCATTATTGCCAATCTGTTCTTTAGTTTCATCATCAGTGGGTTCTAATTCCATTTCTATTTTTCCATTTTCTTCCTCAGGCAAACTAGATTCGTTAAAATTCGTCTAATTTTATTCTTATCACAGTATTTCACACAATGGATTTGTTTTTATCGTTATGATATCAGAATTTTTTCCGTTCTTGTTGATTTTTTCATAATCAGATTTCGAACATGCGACAACAATTGTAGTTTTATCACTATGAAATAAATCAAAAGATGGACCTTGATAAATTTCTACATCACCGATATAATCTCGTAATTTAGTAACAAGTGAATTCAGCATGTCAACCTTATCTCCGCGCATCTCATAAGAATCAAGAGTCCACAGTATAACCACTCTAGTTCTGCTAGCCTTGAGTTCATTTTTTTTGAGTGTAGAACGAATCTCATCTATGAGCCTTTTAACATATCCCTCAATGCCCTTCACGCTGCCATTAATGAGATACATCATGGTGCCGGCCCCCTCTATTGAGGTTCCAAGAGATCTTAAATCATACAATCCATTTGTCATATCATCTAAAAAGAGATCTTTGAATTCAGTAAACATCAGATCAGTTCTTGTAGTAGGTTCTTGTGCAAATTTACATACTTCAAGGATGCTAGATAGACTAGAAAATTGTGAGAGAATCTTTATTGCATGAACAAGCTCTGATGAGGAAATGCCTACAAATTTTTTTTCTGTTTTATCAAAGCTGAGTAGTTTTGAAAGTTTATCATCAGTCTTACCATTAAAAGAGCCGATAATCTGAGGTGATTGATTTTTTTCGCTGAGAGGATAATAAAAATATGAAATTCCTTTTCCCATTTCAAATCCTGTAACATGCTCTAAAAGTGAGATTGTTTCATTATTTCCTCCAATTCCTGCTGGAAGATTGTAAATCACCGAACCTCCTTTTTTCAAGGCACTGGTAGCATCCTTGAATTTTGAGTGAATCTCCATTTTTGTTTCTTGACCGGTTTTTCTGATTCTTGGAGCAAAAAATAGGTATTCAGAGTGCGAAATTGCAACATCAATCGGTTCTACTCCAAGCAATGGTTCATCTTCTTTTAATGATGTAACGTCAGGGTAGGTCTTTGCGATTTCTGATTTTAGAGAAATTGCCATGTGTGCTGATTCATCTACTATAAAGACATCAGCCCCCTTGATTGCCATTTGACAAGCAATAGAGTATCCCTCTGTGCTCAAACCATAGACAACAACTTTTGTAGCTACCAAGTCATTGCAGGTAGGAGACAAGGCTAAGAAAAACTTTTTCCATACAGGAATTCTATGCAAATTGTTTGAGAATCTGGTTCGATATACTTACTCCAAAACAGCTTTTGTTTTTTGAGCCTATGATCGAGAAATTGAGCAAAAATAACAAAATCATCTGTACTTCACGGAGCTATCGTGAAGTGGTAGAACTTGCTAAAATTAGAAATGTAAAGATAGTGTTAGTTGGAAAGCATGCAGGATCAGACAAGTCTGCGAAATTAAGGGCAAGTATTGAGCGGATGTCAAAATTGACGGATTTGATTAGGAGATTCAATCCAGAGTTGACCATAAGTTTTTGTTCTCCAGAAGCTTCACGAGTTGCCTTTGGCATGGGTATAAGACATATTGCTTTTTCTGATTCTCCACATGCTGAGGCAGTCATGAGACTTTCAGTGCCATTTGTACAAAAACTGCTAATTCCTTGGATAATTCCAAAAAAAGAATTTTTGAAATATGGAATTGCAAGAGAAGACATCATACAGTATAGGTCAATTGATGCAGCATTAATAATAAAGCAAAAAACAAAAAATTATGTAAAGAAAGATTTTCATCTCAAAGATAAAAAAACAATACTTGTTAGGGTTGAAGAATCACAAGCTGCATATTTTAAAGCTGCAAAGAATGTCAATAATCCAATAATTCATGAAATTGTAAAAAAATTATCAAATTGCAATATCGTTGTTTTGGGCAGGTATTTATCACACATAAATCAGCTCAAAAAGGAGTTTGGAAATAAAATACTGACATTGGATATAGTAGATGGTAAAGCACTCTTGAAATTTACTGATTTTTTTGTTGGATCTGGGGGTACGATGACTGCACAAGCTGCATTAATGGGAATACCAACAATTTCCTATGATGCTGTTCCAAATCATATTGAAAAATATCTTGTGAATATAGGTCTGGTACAAAGGGAAAGAAATCCAAAAATAATTGCAAGATTGATTATGAGAAATTTATATTCCGACCATCAAAATCTCAGAAAAAAAGCAAAAACAGCATTGGGTTTAATGGAGGATCCGTTTTCTAAACTTCGCACCTTAATCAGATCAGCATCATAAAATTATAGAGATCCAAACAATATTGAATAACAATATAAGGGAACTTAATCGAAATTTCAACACCCGGAAGCCCGGTAAAGGAAAAATACACCGAGGTTAGCGGTCAAAAAAAGGGACTTTTTGGGGCC
>CAZHDX010000067.1:0-7974 GCA_964531195.1 uncultured Nitrosopumilaceae archaeon | reverse complement strand
ACACTTCGTATGACAATATGTCTTTTGTCAAAATAATAACACTTCTCAAATCTCACAAATCAGAATATTTGTCAGGTCAAGACCTCAGTGACTCACTCAGTCTAAGTCGTGCAGCAGTTTGGAAACACATAAAAAAATTACAATCACTAGGATACAAAATAGAATCAAAACCAAAGTTAGGGTACAAATTAATTAAAACAACTGAATCGCTTTTTCCATGGGAAATAAGTGTTGGTTTAAAAACAAATCTTTTTGGTAAAAGAATTTATTTTTTTGATTCAATCGATTCTACGCAAAATTTTGCAATTAAAATCGCTTCAAAAAAAACAGAAAATGGTGCTCTAGTAATTTCAGAAAAACAGACACATGGTAGAGGAAGACAAGATAGAAAATGGATTTCACCTCCCGGGGGAATTTGGATCTCGCTAGTCTTACATCCGGATTTAGATGCGTCGGCATCTACACTTTTTCCTTTGGTTGTATCCCTTGCTCTCGCTATTTCTATTGAAAAAGCTCTGAAAATAAAGTGCAAGCTAAAATGGCCAAATGATGTCACAATAAAAGATAAAAAAATTGCCGGTGTACTTGTAGATGCTTCTATAGAATCTGGAATAATAGAATACATGATACTTGGGATAGGAATTAATTTTAAAATTAATCCCAAGGAGATTGAAAAAAAACTCATCCATACTCAAAATTATTATGGAGTTGCAAGTTTACTAGATAAAAAAACAAAAACAACTCCCCTAAAACTAGTTCAAGAGTTTCTTTTTGAGCTCGAAAGACTCTATCAAATCCTATGTAAAAATGATTTAAAATTTCTTGTAGACCAGTGGACAAAACGATCATCAACCATTGGAAGATCAATTACCATAACTTTACCAAATAAAACTATAAGGGGCAAAGCTTTGAAGATAGAACCTGATGGTGCCCTGATATTATCAAGCAAAGGCAAAAATCAAAGAATTATTGCTGGTGATGTAAGTGCAGATACCTAGTAAAAAGATCTGATCCATTAAGAGTAAAAATTTTTTATAATTACTAATTCTGATTAGAACAGTGAAGATCAGTTGGGCAAATACGGAAAATTACGATGAAGCTGATATTGTAATTTTAGGAGTCCCTGATGAATCAAAATCTCATGCCATGCGGAAAGGATCTTCTGCAGCACCAGATAAAATTCGAGAAATTTCTTACCAAAGGGACACATACACAAGAAACGGTAATGTATCGTTAGGTCTGCCTGTATCAGGAATAAAAACGAAGATTTATGATTATGGGAATATCGAAAAAACTCAAGTAAGCCATGTAATTGATAAGATAATTTCTGATTCCAAAATACCAATTTCAATTGGAGGAGATCATTCAATCTCATCAGAAATTATCATGTCCATCTCAAAAAAAATAGGCCCTATCTCTCTAGTTTATTTTGATGCTCATCCTGACTTGATAAGCTCCACTCAAAATTATTACGGTTCTGTGTTTTATGACGTCTTGCCGTATATTGACACAAAATCTAGTTTGCAGATAGGAATCAGAACCCCTGAACAAGAAGAAATTGAGAACATGAAAAAATATGGCATAACTGTAATTACACCACTAGATATTTTAAAAAATGGAATTTCTGAAATCGAAAAAAAAATTATGAAATTTATTGGAAAAAATGTCTATGTCTCTTTTGATATGGATGTTATTGATCCCGCTTTTGCGCCTGGAGTATCTGTTCCAGTGCCAATTGGCTTGCATAATACAGAAGCAGCATATTTGCTCAAATCACTTGCTAAAACAGCAATAGGATTTGATATGATGGAAGTCTGTCCTGATTATGATATTAAAGACAGAACTTCACATTTAGCGTCAAGAATGATTGCTGAAATAGCATCCTCGATTACAAAATAATTTTAAAATAGCATTTTTAACTAGGGCTATTTTGTAATTTACCAATGTTCTCTTATTTTACGATCAATGATGCAAATAAAATTCTGCCAGAAGTAATTAAAAAATATAAAATAATTGTTAACATAAAAAATGAGGTTTTCAGAATTCAAAGTGAGCTTGAAAACAATCCACGATACTCTCAAAATTTTAGTGATTACGTAAATAAAAAACAGGAACTAAACTCAGCATTGACAACATTTTACAAATCCATAGAAGAATTAGAGAAGATGGGAGTGATGATTAAAAGTATAGATGAAGGTCTATTAGACTTCCCATCCAAACGGTTCGAAGAAGAGGTGTTTTTGTGTTGGAAAGAAGGAGAATCAGAAATAAAATTCTGGCATGGAAAAGAAGAGGGATTTATGGGAAGAAAACCAATCAGTGTAAATGACGAATCACTCGTTTAATGCAGATTTTGATTAAAAATAGTAAAGAATTCTAAAACAATAACGACATCATAGTTCATAGGATCCTTAGTTGATTGTAGGATATGCTTTCAGTCTGGTTTAGAATAATCAGAGTAAAATTTCTTTTAGCATCTGTTATAGCGGTTTCCCTTGGACTTGCCATTAGCTGGCGGCAGAGCCATGTGCTAGATATAGCATTTGCAATTCTTACTTTTGCAGGAGTATCCGCTTTGCATGCAAGCGTTGACCTCCTAAACGATTATTGGGATTTTAAACGTCATATTGATACTAACACAAAGCGGACTAAATTTAGCGGTGGCACTGGGGTCTTACCTGAAGGTCTTCTAGAGCCAAATACAGTCTACAAGACAGGAGTGATTTTTCTTCTAATTGGATCTGCAATAGGGGGTTATTTTATTTTTGAAAAGGGATTAACAATAGCCATCATACTCGGTTTTGCCATCATTTCAATCTATTTTTACTCTACGAGAATTGTTGATTCCGGACTTGGAGAAGTATTTGTTGCCATTAAAGGTGCCATGATAGTCCTAGGAACATTTTTTGTTCAGACATCCAATATTGCCGTAGAACCAATACTTGGTGGAATTGTTGTTGGTATTTTGTCTTCGTTAGTATTATTTGTAAATTCATTCCCAGACTATGATGCCGACAAATCTGGTGGAAGAAAGACACTAATCATAATTTTTGGCAAGAAAAAAGGCTCTAAGATATCGTGGATATTTCCAATCGTTGCTTATGGTGTTATTATTTCAGGAATAGCAGTACACGTGCTACCAATCTATTCACTAATTACATTCTTGACAGCACCATTGTTAATCAAAGCAGGATTGCGTTTGAAACAAAATTTCAATGATGATGATAAGATAGTACCAATCATGGGTTCATTTGTATCCTACAGTAGAATTACAGGGATATTATTGATAATCAGTTTTCTTTTACCACGTTGAATTACACATTACAAATAAATCACACAAAAGAAAGGCGTACATCATGATTTCCGGTTATGCAACACAAGATGGTACAGCAAATTTTACAAAGAGAAACCATTTTGCAGGTAAAGAACACTTTAGGCATTTCCTAGATCTTACCTTATCATCCATAGGTATTGGTACATATCTTGGGGATGCCAATGACGCGACAGACAATCTTGTGAGGGATGCTATCAAGAAATCAGTTCTTTCTGGAATTAACGTAATAGATACTGCAATAAACTATCGATCACAAAAAGCAGAAAGATCAGTGGGTAGGGCATTATCAGAGCTACTGCAAGAAAGCTCCGTTAGAAGAGAGGAGGTATTTATCAGTACAAAAAATGGTTATGTCACAAATGATGCAGACGTTAATGAGGAGTTTTGGCAATATATCCACAATTCGTTAGTCAAACCAGGAATAATCCAATCGAATGACATTACAACTGGATATCATTGCATGACGGTACCTTACCTTGAACAACAACTAAATCAAAGCTTGAAAAATCTAGGATTTGATTGCGTCGATCTTGTTTATCTACATAACGCAGCCGAAGGTCAGCTAGTAGATATTTCAAAAGAAGAGTTTATGAAGAAATTAAAAGAAGCCTTTGAATTTTATGAAAGACAAAGAAAAAATGGTAACATTAGATTCTATGGCATGGCAACATGGGATTGTTTTAGGGTACCAAAGGAAAATCCGCAATATCTTTTACTTGAAGATGTAATAAAAATTGCAAGAGAAGTCGGTGGAAATGAACATGGATTTAGATTCATTCAGCTTCCTTACAACATGTATCTTGATCAAGCTCTAGTCTTGAAAAATCAATTTGTAAATAATTCGAACATGTCAATTTTAGAAGCCGCAATTAAATTTGGAATTGGTGTATTTACAAGTGTGCCACTCATGCAGGCAAAACTCCTTGCCCCTAATACAATACCAGAATTTAGCGGACTTGCCAAAGCTTCACACAGAGCACTACAATTTGTGAGATCTACTCCAGGCGTACTAGCTCCACTTGTTGGACAAAAATCAATCAGTCATGTAGCAGAGAATCTTGAGCTAGTAAAGTTACCACCTCTATCTGCTGAAGAATTTTCAGACTTGGTCAAAAAGCTAACTTCATAATTGATTATTTTTAACTATGACAAATTCGTATTGCTAATTGTAAGTTTAAATAGAAAAGATAAACGATTGGAGACATGCCAGTAGATCCTGTTTGTGGAATAGAGCTTGAAGAAAGCATAGCACTAGTGCATGAGCATAATGGTAAAAAATATTATTTTTGCTGTCATGGATGTAAACGGATATTTGTTAAAAAACCAAACAAATGGAAGAAAGACTAGATAGGAAAGCTACCACACATACGGCAAAAACGTGAACCAACTTCTATCGTGTATTTACATTCTGGACATCTTGATTTTGAAGAACCAAAAGAGAAAGGCGGATCATAATATTTTCGATAAGTCTCATAATAATAAAGGGATTCTTTCGAGCCAAGTCTTACTTTTTCAGTCTCCATGTATAACATCAGTTTTTCCTTAAAAACCGAATCAGAAATTATATTGCCAAAAAAAGATGTTAGGCCTGATGTTCCAGATCCGTCCTGCATTGCTGATTTTTCTCGCCAAATAATTTTTTCAGGCAACGAATCTTTAAAAGCCTCTCTTAGAATCCATTTTCCAAATTTTTTGCCTTTATGTTCATGTATTTTTAGATCTGTATGAATGGACTTTGCATATTCTAGAATCTTTTCATTAAGGAAAGGAGTTTCGACCTTAACACTAAGAAATTCACCAATAATTTTTGATGGAAAATGCATTATTTTCCATATTCTTTCCAGATCTTGCTGTAATTTTTCGCTAGATAATTTTTGGAAAAAATTGTATCCTGCAAAAAGCTCATCTGCACCGTCGCCTGTAATTATGCCAGAATATCCTTTCTTTTTTGCCATATTAATTGTCAAGAACATGACTACTGCATTACGAATTTCGATTGGGTTGAAAACTTTGAGAATTTTTATAGTTTGATCTATCGATGACAACAAGTCTGCAATTGATGCAGTTTCAATATTTAATGAGAACCCAAATAGTTTTGACACCATTTGGGAATAGACTAGATCAGTACCTGGAAAATCCTCCGTGAAAGTTGCGAAAGCGTCGATTTTTTTGCCACTTAGGCAGCAAGCCAAAATTGAGCTATCTAATCCTCCTGATAATGCGATGCATTTTGAAGTACATTGGCTTACTGCCTCAAGAAGGAGCTTGTGTAACTGTGAACAAGTGTCTTGCAATATATTGTTCTTATTTTTTCGCCAAAATAAGTTATCTTTCGGGACAAGACTAGCTTTAAATATTTTACAAAGACAGTTTCAATATGCTACTCCCAGCAGAGATAGAAACAAAGACTCTCATTCCTGCCTTGCGCGCTATATTGGCAAAAAAACTGATAGAAGAACACAAGATACGCGAAGAAGAGGTATCTAAATTACTAGGCGTCACTCAAGCAGCAATAAGCAATTATGTTAGAGGTACTAGAGGAGATCCAGCTCTCATAAATAAACTCCTAGATGTAAAAGAGGTCTCCGAAATGATAAATGATCTAAGTGGAAACCTTGCATCAAATATGGCATACACACCAGCTAGCCTCTCAAAATTCATCGGATTGTGTAATTACATAAAATCCAGCCTTCTAATTTGTGAGATACATCATAATTTAGAGACAAACATTGATGAAGCTGTTTGTAAGGAATGCGAAAATATGTTGCTAAAGGGACCTGGAACTTCGTTTTAACTTGTTTTAGAAATTGTAATTCTTATAGTAGAAATCAGAGTCATTCCATATTTGCCTGCTCCAGATTCACTATCGACTATGATATCTACAATCTTGGATTTTCCCCTCATCATGTTTTCTGTTAATACATTAGCTACTGCAACTGCAGTAGGAATTGCATCACCTTTTGCTGTTAGTGTTATCATTCCAGAATTTGCCAGACGATAAAGTAGATCTAATGCACATTCCATAACTGGCTCTTCCCTTATCTCAAAAATTTTACCACTAGAAAATAAATTACCATTATCGATCTGAATCTCCCCTTTATTGATTTCACCCAAAAGACTCAATCACATCACCAAAAATTATTAATTCTATTAAAGTTTTATCGATGATTCATTCATTAATTGAAAAGATCGATTGCAACGTTCTGAAAATCACCATTTGGTAAAACCCTTCTAATAGTAATAGGAATTACACGTTTTTCAAGTTCGGTATAAGCTAAATCAAGTGAAGTTGCAACCTCTTTTGGAATCTTGATAAAAGGTGGGGCTCCAAGCGATAACTGTAATGCTCGAGCACCAAGAATTCTTGCTTTTTCAAAACGTGTTAGTGTAGGTGGACCAATCATCACTTTGCCTTTGGCGGTAGTTTCATATTCTATAGGTGTGTGAATTGGGTCTATCTCTATTATCTCTCTGTCATCAATTATTTTTTGGCGTCTCTGTTGTTCGGCCAGTTCTTCTGATGTAATCTCTCCCTTTTTTCCCTTTTTTTCTTTCTTTGTTCCCTTTTCTCCTCCTTCTTCTTCGACAACCTCTGTCTCTGTTGTTTCTGCAACCTCTACGACAGGCTCTGCTTCTTCAGGCTCTGCTGGAACTTCTTCAGTATCAGGAATAATCTCCTCAGGCTCGTCAGACATCAAATATTTGGCTAAACAAACGTTATATAATTCATAATCCTCTTCTTGAAAAATGAGTGTAGGTTCAGTTTCAAGGATAGAGACAATTTTAACAATAAAAGGGAGATCAGAAGTAAAATTTGAATTAAAGCGCCATCTAGCTCCCAAAACGGTAGGAAGCATAACAAGATCACTGCCTCTTGAGGGAAATGCTCACATGTTGGGCAATATCTTTGCATACGTTGAAACGCTAACAAATGTAGGGGGAGAAAAACCGCGAAAGCAGTTCAAAAAAGGAGATGTTGCTTTCATGGCTACAAATGGTTCGATTTGCTTTTTTGTAAATGATTCTGAATCTACAAAACCAATGACATTGATTGGAAAAAAGCGCCGCGTGTTTGCCCTTTTGGCATTGATGCACTTTCAGATTTAAAACCTGGCGATATATTTTTGATAACTCAAGCAGGCTGATAAATATGGTGCCCGCTATGACCACTAATTCTTTTAACTGCACCACTTTTTAATAGATTCAACAAGTATGCGTTTGCCGTAGACACTTTGACTCCTGTCTGTCGTGATATTTCTTGTGCTGTGAAAACTTTAGAGCTTTTGATAAAGTTCATTGCTTGAGTCTGATCAATTATTACTGAGATGTTGGTTTTTGTTTTTTGCTCTTTCTTTTCCCCTTTTTTTGAACCTCCTTCCTTTTTTGCATTTTCAGCCGCTTGTGATTTTTCCGCTTGTGCCGGGGATTTTTTCTTTGCTCCGCCCATGCCAATTTTTATGAGGGCCTATTTATAAACGAACAAAAAGGCGAAGTTCTAAATATTTCTAGTACTTGACTTTGGCATGGGACTTGGTGTAATTGAAGAAAAAAACCTTACTGATACCATAGTATATGCGCTCGACTATCCAAAAGTAGTTCTATCAGAATTAAAGTCCTTTTCACCAGAAATAACCAATTCA
>CAZHDX010000066.1:0-8072 GCA_964531195.1 uncultured Nitrosopumilaceae archaeon | reverse complement strand
CTAATACTAACAACTTCTTTTTCAAGCTGAAAAACTTCAAATTGAACAATGTCAGGGTTTCTTCTTCCCTCCTTAATTTAAAGCAGCATCAGATTTAGTGAGCTAAGAATTTCAGATTCTAATGCAAATGGATTTTTAGTTTAAAAACAGTAGATGGTCAGTATTGAATTAAAATTATGAATGAATCAGTTCTCTAATCTCATTAAATTTTTATCTTTATTCTCACTGGGTGTTGGGGTCATTTTGAAAGACACAGTTGACAATGCTTGTAGGAGAATCAAATTTTATGCTCTCTTCGAAATTACCATTAATTATAAGATTATTCCCCTTTACATTGGTACAAAAATTACTCACAAACGACCCAGTTGACAAAGTTTGTTGTAAAAATATTCCAACATTAGTTGGCAAACCATTGAGTGTTACTTGGCCCACGCCACCTTTGGTGGTGATACTAAAGGGAGCTGTTACATTAGTTTTAAAATTGGATGTAACATCAGCACCAAGTATTCCTTGTTGCTCTACTATGATAGTCCCAAGAGGCAAAGCTTGGACGACACCTTGAGTTAGTTCGTTTTGATTTTGTAATAAGATGATTTGATCGTGTAAAGCATTAACTGATGCCTGACTTGCTCTAGTGTCTACTTCAGTATTGCTTGAAGGATCAGCCGGAAGATTGTCAGTTTTAGCTTTTATCAAACCCACCGCGGTAAATAGATCAGTCAGGGTTGGATTTGCTGCCACCACGTTTTGAACAGGTCCAGAAGTCACAATTGTGCCTGCAAAAAATGCTACAGCTATTATTGCAATCAGTTTGATATTTTTCATTTAGAAGTAATAAGGCGTTCAAGTATTTACAGTTGATCCTAAATCATAATCTTAAACTCATTCCAACAAATCATAATGTATATATCTACGTAGTGTTAGTATGTTTTCTTTCGTAAGCTAGCGGCTCTGCTTTTTTATCGACAAAGAATATTATCTTAAAAATAATAACAAATTTAATGGATTTTTCTAAACCCGGATTTGTCATTGGAACCTTTTTGGGAGTAGTATTGAGTTTAATTGCTCATGGTATCATGAACGCTCAGTTTATACCACAATCAGCAATTCTTACAAATCTTGTTGATATATTTAGTTCGTTATTTGCATTCATTTTTACTCCCGTACTTATTTTTAGACCAAACAGCGTGCACACAATTTTCAAGATTTTTTTAGTTGGAATACCTTGGGGATTCGGATTAGTAAGTCTATTAACCTGGATATCATCCAATTTAGCAACAATAAAAATCCCATCAGTGTAATGATTCACTTTTTCTATACATAGATGTAAAAACTCGAGATTGTCTTTTTACTCACTGTCGATAAACGCGTTTCACGTCATTGCTTTTTTCTCTTGGCGTGAATCGATTTTCCTAACAATGAGAATGGTTAGGAAAAACGTTACAGCTGTAAGTATTCCATCAACAAAAGAATACTGGGCGTATGAATACAACTGAGTTGCAGTTTGATCTCCTAAACTTTGCAACAACATTCTAAAACCTAGGAGGTTTGACATTACCCAAAAGAACCACCATAAACCAAATATCTTTGGTACTATCAAACTTTCACGTAGGTTTTTATCGGTTGTGCTTACACTCGGGTCGCTAGATTTCCAAATTTCAAAAGTTGCTTTCAATGGTTTGTAAAAACATAGAATAGGAATGAAAAAGTAGGCTATTACCCATTTGGATGAAAATTCTAGTTCTTTAGCCCCTAAGGCAGTAAGATTGCGATAGACTTTGTGAAACCAAATAAAAAATACAATAGTTGCAATAATGATCTCTAATGCTAGAAGACTCACTATTGTTTGCATGTCATTATACATTTCATTGTTTGAAGATACATCAATTCCATTTACAAGTTGAAGTCCGTCAGTATAAACTCCAATAATACTAATCACAACACCTAATGCAAGTAATACAATCAATGATTTGGCAATTTTGTGTGCTGAAGAAAAAATTGTTACATCTTCGACTGCCATGCGATAGATGCTACATCTCTTTTGATATCTTCTAGTTAGCTAATCTTGTAAATGTTTGATAACTCAGCTTAGTGCTGTTATGATCCTCTGTGTTATTTTTACTGGGATACCACGCATTTGAGGAATTTGATGTATGGCAGATACTTAACAACCTATCGTGGTTTTAATTGCATTGGCTTGATCTAAAAGTGGACTTGCTTGTGATTTAGTTAGTTTACCCTGACTTAGATCTTCATTTACCTTGTTTATGAAAGCGTCAAGTTTACCGCAGGCAGGGTGGATTTTATCAAGATCAATATTTTTGAGTGTAGAAGTTAAGCTACTTGTAACAGCGTTTGGAAGATTCAAACTAGTGATATTATTAACTAAGAGTGTAATACATGAAATGTTGATTATAGGATTTCCTTCAAAGATTCCGCTATTATTAATTATACCAGTACAAATGTTGTAAAATGTTCCACCGTTATTGATTCCACTAGTTCCATCCGCCTGTACTGTACCATGATTATAGAAAGTGCCTCCCAGATTGTTGAATAGAAGATCAGCAAACGGAACCTCGCCACCTGTTACAGTGACAATCCCACCAACTTCGTTGTTTAGGATTCCTGCATTGTATAAGCCCTGACCAAATCCACTTATCGATCCGAAATTGTTTACGATACCTCCTGCATTATTACTAAAAGGAGTACCGTCTAAACTAGCAATAATAGATCCTCCAACCATATTGTTTAGAATTCCATTATTTTCGAAAAGGCTAGAGCTTCCGGGTGTAACTAAATTTATTGTTCCAAAATTATTCAAAACCCCGGTATTCTCATTATTAACTCCGCCATCGCCACTAAGTAATGTGCCATGATTTTCGAAAGTACCTTGATTGTGTATTCGAGCTAGGTTATCTATCGTGGAAGCATCGTTAATTAAAGTCCCTTGGACAGTCAGGGTTCCAGTGACGTCAAGAGTCGCACCACTCGTAATTTGTAATGTATCTCCAGGAGATACTGTTAGATCTCCTATAGTCGTATCAGTACTAATTGTAGTTGTCACGGCTCCTGCTTCTTGGGTTCCTGTAAGGAGAATTAACGAAAGCATTCCTAAAACTAGGAAAATGTAAAAGTTGCTGATGCTTTTAGTCTTGACCAATTCTATATAGTAGTTTTAAAATTATATAAACAGTTTCAAAAATAAATATGTTATACAATATAGTTACAATAATTAGAAATATTACTATATCGATTTACAAAATTAATCATCCAAGGTTTTCCTACATTTAGTTTGTTAACTTTTTCCACCCCAGATCATATTTTTGGAGAGAAAAAGAAGACATGTAACAAAACTGTCTTTAATAAAAAATACAACCTAGTCTTTAATTCCAAAAGACTAAATTTAATTTTGAAGCTTGTAGGTTAACTGTATTGGGATTGTTTTGGAGAAAAACTTCCTCCTATTACATCACTACGGTTTCATTTCTAAAGATACAGCAAATCATACTTTTCATTATGACTTAGTGTAGCACAAATTTGTTCGTAAGAGGGGGATTCCATTTTTACTGATAGCGATAAACTCGTCTGCCTATAGATACGTTATAAAAAACGAGGATACTAAATCATTTGACTAAAACACCTCAAGGGCCTTTTCTATAATTCAAAACTCTGGAAAAATTTGTGAAATTATGCGAACATGTTAAATTATTTCAAGACCAATTTAATAAATTGGGATTCATTAATTATGCTACCAATATCTAGAAAAAATAATTGATAGAAATGAAAAACTAGATAAGGATCCCATTGGGTTATTCTCCAGAATACATGAAAAACCTCTATGAAAATTGCAAGATTGAATATCATGGAAAGGAGCACGAATTGTCAAAGATAATCTATAACAAGGCTGTGAGGGACAAAATTCCAGAGATCATAAGGGAGTCTGGTGTTAAATGTAGCTTCAAAGTGCTTTTAGATTCACAATTTCTTGAAGAACTAGAAAAAAAACTAGATGAGGAGATAAGAGAATACCTTCTTACAAAAAATGTAGAAGAACTTGCAGATATTGTTGAAGTAGTCTACAGGATATCCGAATTAAAAAATACCTCAAGAGCAGATCTTGATAAGATTCGCAAGAAAAAGGAAATTGAACGTGGTGCATATAGAGAAAATCTTTTTCTTGAAGAGAACGCAGCTTGATTGCTTTGCGATCAGAACAATTGTTTAGCAAACCCTAAATCTATCTTCAACAAGCCGAATTTTACGAATATGAAATTGTCAGTTTTTGTTATGGTATTAGTATTGATTTCAAGTCAATTAGCATTTGCCCAGAATTCTAACAATGGACAAGATAATCAAGTTCATGCAGATTCATTAGCAATCGGCAAGGTTGAAATCCTTGATGTAAATGAAACAGCAGTAGAAACAGTAAAGGTAAAACAACAGATACATCTTGGGTTTTCGCTGATAAATCAAAATAGAGATCAAGGCTACATTGCAGTTACTGCGATAAACGATACATATGGTAAGGTTATAGGATCTAAAACGAGAGGTTTTATCAATGCTAACCAGTCTGTAATTTTATCACAACCCTTTGTACTTGTTAAACCAGGATCTTATACTTCCCAAGTCATGCTGTACGATCGTACGTTGGAACACCAACTTCACCAACCAATCACTGTCAACATATCAGTAAGTAATGACGGTTATATCGCTCCTGATCCATCAAACCCAACTTGTGTTTATGATTTATCTGGGAATTCCTTTTCATCAAGTCCATCTTGTGCCAAGCAGGGAACTCCAAGTATAATATCAAAGATTAATGGTGTCTCTCAATTTGATTTTCAAAATATTTTAGATTGGGATAAAAAAATTTTTCTCTTACAGTTGATGGATTCTCAATGTCCAGGATGTTCGGAATCTTACATGTCACAGTATTGTACTTATACTAATTCTGGGGATTGGATATCATCTTATTCTGAAGCACAAAAAATAGTTTTATCGGATTTAAGGCAAAACTATTCTCTTTTTGTATGCCCTGATCATAATACATTCAAAAATAATCCCATTGTAAAGTCACCTTCCACAGTATCATCACATCCTAAATCAGATTGTTCTCCAGGTACAATTATTCAAAACGATACGTGTGTTTCAACTAACCGACCTGTCGAATATTTTATCGAACATAAAATAGTCAAGACACAAAATTATGACGGAAATCATTCCGTCTCTGTAAAAATGCCATTATGGATAAAAAATGCTATTGATTGGTGGAAGAATGGAAAAATCTCCAATCTAGAGTTTAGTGCAGAAATTCAATACCTCGCCGATAAAGGGATACTCAAGATCTCATAAATTTCCAAATCAGGTAATTTTTTTAAAAATTATTTTCATCAGGATCTAAAAAAAATTCTCCAACAAATCACAACAATTAGTCATATGGATCATCGCTTTTTTTGATTTGTTGTAATATTCTCCTAAATGATTCTCATCACAGATACAAGTTCCAAGGGTTTTTTTACAGAATCTGCATCGTTCTATCATTTACATGATTTAACAATACATGATATTAAAATCATCATTACTAACAAATCATGCAATATTATCTGATGTTTTCATTTGATTCAGGATCGTATCAAAGATGAACGAGCTTTAAGAATCATAAATGCTTACTAGAAACGACTGGGGTTATGAAAAAAATTTTTCTTCCAATGTTTGCTGTTTTGGTAATGACATTATTCACAGCAACGCTTCCAAAGGCAGCTAGTGTTTCATTGGAAGATTATATTGTGACTGATGTTATGGAGGTAGACTGCTTGATATCACTCAAGCTGGAACAATATCTACAATTGCTTCTGGATTAGAACTTCCATCCAGAGTTGCAATTGATTCTAGTGGAAATTATATGGTAACTACTTTTTTTTCAGGTGAACTATTAAAAATCACTCCGCAAGGAACCGTGTCAATAATTGCTACTGGATTGGGAACTGCATATGGGCTTGCCATTGATTCTAGCGGTAATTACATTATTGCAGGTGATTTTCCAGAAAGACTTCTTAAG
Organism: uncultured Nitrosopumilaceae archaeon; assembly: GCA_964531195.1. Taxonomy (GTDB): domain Archaea; phylum Thermoproteota; class Nitrososphaeria; order Nitrososphaerales; family Nitrosopumilaceae; genus TA-20. The sequence goes on along the minus strand of CAZHDX010000066.1, from coordinate 2,014 downwards.
ATCACTCCAGAAGGATCAGTATCGATAATTGCTAATGGGTTTGGAGTTCCTATTGATGTTGCTATTGACTCAAGCGGAAACTATGTCGTAGCAGTTGTTGATAGGTCTACCGACTCGTCCAAAGTGATTAAAATAACTCCATCAGGAAATATAACAACCATTTTTGACAGTTTTCCCTCCAATGGATTAACAAGCGGCATTGCTATTGATTCTAATGGAAACTATATCGTGACTACCCTAGATACAGAGGGGGTGTACAAACTTACACCAAATGGAATATTGACAACAGTAAGAACTGGTATTGCTCCTAATGATGTTGCTATTGATACTGATGGAAATTACATCGTACCAGAAGGGGTGCTAGAAGGTAATCATATAATCAAACTCACTCCAAGCGGTGTGGTTTCAATAATTGCTTCTGGAATAGGAAATATCAACGGGATTGCAATTGTCACCAAATCCCAGCAACAAGCACTCAGTGACTTGATAAAATTAGGAAAAAGTTTAGGTGCAAGTACCAATGTCCTTGGAGAAGCTGTAAAACTTCTAAATGATTCCAATCCATACAATGACAAAGGTGCATGTGGAAAGATATCTGCATTCATCAACCAAGTAAATTCAAACCATGGATTGACAGTATCTCAAAAATCTCCGCTGATATCTGCTGCAAATGCAATTAAAACTAGTATACATTGTTAAGCTGGAATCATTACTTGTATTACGATTTGCCTAACTTATTGAAATTTGTTGGCAAAAGTATATTTTTCACCATCATATCAAAACGAATCTCGAGTTATCTAAACCAAGGAAAGTTTTCCTTCGCCTCTTCGTTTGGGAACTCCTTGACTATTGCTTGTCCTATCTCGCTATGATTATACGTCAAGTGTCGCAAGAATTTCTTTGATTCTTCATTTATTTGAGCCTCATTCGTGCTCTCCGACGCTTCTCTAATTATTGTCTTGCATTCTTTGCATGGTTCAAATTCAATATAGAATTTCAAATTTTCTTATCACTCCTTGTTAGTAATAGGAAGTCCGAGCTATTAGTTGACTGCGAATTGTACAAACTGGTCACATCAGTTTGCTAATACATTGTTTGTAAAATTAAACACGGTCGTAACTTGAAAATTCAGGATTGACTTAAAAACCTCTTCGACAATTCTAGATGCACTAATCAATGCTCTAGCTATCTGTTTGTTCTCTTTTGCATTGGTTTCAAGGATGATAGAATTTGGTAAGATTCTCAAATTAATTTGGAATAAACCCGACTCTTCTGTCCATTGGAGCAAATACTCGTCTTTATTCTCAATAATCGCTATCCATCTTAGCTTTTTGAACCACCTTCCTGCAATGACATCAATTAATTTTGTTACATCTACATCAGATGGCAAATATGCCCTAAGGATTGGTGTAAAATGGATCTTTGATCTTGTTTGTTTTTTCAAGATGGTTCCTTTCTTGCTTAGCTTGTATCCATTTTGTGATTTTTGCACAAGGTCCTGCTCAAAAAGTCTATGAAGAGAACGTGAAAGTGTTTCTTGATGTATGCCTACTTTTCTCATAATTCCATTGAAAGTATAGATCGCATTTTTCTCGCCTAGTACATCAAGCACCTTGGAATCATTAGGTCTTAGTTCATTTCTATTTTTGATGTTTATGATATCCTCTGGAACGGTTGCTCCTTGCACCATAGGAAAAGTGCCTTCTTGCATCATAGCAACTATACAAAGGTAAGTACTTAAATTAGAAAGTTAATCAAATGAAATTAGATTAACCAAAAGTAAGTTAAGAAAAATTTTTGTATGATGTGACCAGGTTTTTCAATACCACGTCAAAATATTTGGCATCTTTTGTATATACAACATGAAATCACGATACAAAAGCAATCAAGGAAGACAAGCAAAATGATCCCTGAAATAGAAGAAATTCTAGTTAAAGCCGTAGAAAAGATCAGCAAAAGTGTTGTAAACATTGCAAGTGTAAGAATGGTTCATGATCAGTTGTTTAGAGTGTTT
>CAZHDX010000065.1:0-8106 GCA_964531195.1 uncultured Nitrosopumilaceae archaeon | reverse complement strand
CTTGACTGGCCATTTCTTCGAAGATTTACTAAAAGAATCTACGTATCACTTCCAAGTCTTGAAGCTAGAGTAAAGTTATTTGATCTTTATACATCACCACTGAAACGAGAGGAAAAAGTAAAATCGTTAGAGCTTGCCAAACTTGCAGACGGCCATAGTGCAAGCGACATTAAAGACATTTGCCAGTCTGCTCAATTAATGGTAGTAAATGATCTCTTCCATCAAGAAAACTATTCTCCAGAGCCCGTAGTAGGAGAGACAAAGATGCAGCCACGTGATCTAACAATGGCTGACTTTAAAGAGATAATCACGAGAAGAAAGCCAAGTGTTAGCACAGAAATGATTCGCGCCTACTACAAGTGGAGCGAACAATTCCGAGCCCTCTAGCTTTGGAATTTTATTAAAATCAGAATAAATTTCTATTTTGGATTTATTATAATTTTAAAAAAGAGCATCAAAAAAGACTCAATTAACGCAATGATTATGCAATAATGGAATGAATTTTCTTAACCTCAAAAATAAATCGATAATCATTGGCTATGTATCTGCAATACTTGGATCAGCTCTCTTTGGTGCAGTTCCTGCAATGGCAAAACCTATTGTCTCAACTATCGACCCATTACTGCTTTCAGCTTTGGCATATCTCATCTCCTCAGCTACTTTTACTCCAATGGCGCAGAGATCAAAAATTTTATTTTTAAAAAAAGACATTTGGCTTCTATTTACAGTTGCTGTATGTGGTGCTACCATTGCGCCAATATTGTATTTTCTAGGATTACAACAAAGCAGTGCATCAGATACGTCGCTATTATCAAATGCTGAAATTGTATTTACTGTACTTCTTGCACTGATCTTTTTCAAAGAGCGCCTCAAGCCAATCGGTTTTGTGGCAGTGGGGCTAGTCCTTTTTGGAATAACTGTAATTACAACTAATTTTCAGGCTTCTAATTTTTTATTCCAGATAAATGGAGGACATTTGTTAATTTTAGGGGCAACTGCCTTTTGGGCCTTGGATAACAACATTAGCAGAATTATCACGACAAGGGTAGATACCGCGCGTCTAGTGCAACTAAAATCTGCAATAGGTGGCTCCATAATACTTGGAATTATACTAGTCTTGCGCATACCTTTTCAAATTTCCACAGAGCAAATTCCCTATCTTGTTTTACTTAGCGTTCTTGGGTTTGGAGGATCTCTTTATTTTTTCTTACAAAGTCCAAAAAGAATAGGTACTGTTCGCACCATTGTCTTATTTTCAATGGCGTCTGTATTTGGTCTTGTATTTGCAGGATTATTTCTGCATGAGCAGATCAGCCCGTTCCAGATAATTGCTATTTCTATAATGCTTACTGGTATTTACTTGATAAGTAGAAAAGAAAGTATGAATGAAAAAGATCCCAAGATTTCGGATTTCTAATATTTATCAAAACCAAAGAATCTGCCAAATTATACCTCTGAACTAATTAAATCCCTAGTTTAGCTTTATAATATCAGAAAATTTACCCCTTCTTTAAATGGAAATATCAAAAGAATTTAACGCTAAAAAAATTGAAGACCAGATCAAAACAAAGTTTTCTTCGTTTGACTTGCAAAAATTAATTTCTGAATCTCCAAACAAGACTAGAAAAATTGTTTTCATTGAGGGTCCTCCTACTATGAATGGAACTCCACATGCGGGTCATTTACGTGGTCGTGTAATCAAAGACCTATGGTACAGATACACAACTTTGTGCGACAGTAAAATAATTTTTAATGCAGGATGGGACACTCAAGGGTTACCTGTCGAGTTGCAAGCAGAAAAAGAGCTTGGTATATCCGCAAGTAAATCAGAAGTAATAGAATCAGTAGGAATTGAAAAGATAGTTTCAGAGTGCAAAAAAATTGTCCATAGATTTAATCAAAAATGGTTAGAATCAGACAAGCTTTTAGGAATGTCATTTAATCAAGAAAATGCATATTGGACGTACAAAGACGAATACATTGAACGTGAATGGCAGTATCTGAAAAAAGCATATGAAAATGGAATTCTTTCAGAGGGGTTTCGAGTTGTAGCATACTGTCCCAGCTGTCAGACCTCACTTTCCAATACCGAAGTAAATCAGGGATATGAAACCGTTCAAGATCCATCTCTATACTACAAAGTAAAATTACAAAATGAAGAATTATTTTTAATTGTCTGGACCACTATGCCCTTTACTCTAGTCACAGATGCAATGGTTGGCCTAAACCCTGATGAAAATTATGTGTGTGTGCAAGTCAGAGGTGAAACATGGCTAGTTGGAGAAAAAAGATTGGAAGAATTTATGAAGGAAATTAAAATTGAAAAAGAAGAATATACAGTTACAAAAACGCTCAAGGGTTCAGAGATGGAAGGAAAAAGGTACATCCATCCTCTTTTAGACGAGATACCCTCTTTAGAAAACCTTGCCAGCAATCCAATCTTTCATACTACAGTTGCAGAAGATTTTGTAGACATTCAAACTGGCAGCGGCCTTGTACATCTTTCACCCGCAAATGGAGAAGAGGATTTTGAGATTGCCAAAAAAAGGCAAATGCCATATAATGTACCAATAAACGATGAGGCCAAGTTTACAAAAGAAGCTGGTGTTTACTCTGGGTTATTTGTAAGGGATGCAGATGACAAAATAGTAGAAGCATTACGTAAAAGAAATGCTCTAGTCAAAATTGGCAAGATAAAGCACCAATATCCATTATGCTGGCGCTCCCACCACAAACTTTTATGGCTTGCAAGAAGGGGATTTTTCTACTTTTTAGACAAGCTTGATGACAAGGCAATTGAAGCTGCAAACAATGTAGAATATTTTTTTGATCAGCCAAAAAACAGATTTCTTGAGATAATAAAGGACAAACATCCATGGGGAATATCACGTGAAAGAATATGGGGCTGTCCTTTGCCTAGGTGGAATTGTAAAGACTGCGGAAAACATCAATGGTTTTTCTCAAGAGATGAAATAATAAAACAAGCATCAAAACTTCCTGATGGACCAAATTTTGAGCTACACAGACCATGGATTGACAGGATTGTAATAAAATGTACCAACTGTAACAGCACTAACACTGAAAGAGAATCATTTGTGTTAGATACATGGCACAATAGTGGTGCTGCACCTTATGCATCGCTTTCTGATTCAGAATACAAAGAATACATTCCAGCTGAATTTCTTACAGAAGGTATTGATCAGACCAGAGGATGGGCATATACTCTGTTGATGGAAAACGTGATTTTTAACAATAAACCAATAGCTCCTTTCAAATCATTTTTGTTTCAAGGTCATGTTCTTGATAAAAATGGCAACAAGATGAGCAAAAGTCTTGGAAATGTTCTAGACGCAGTAGATCTTATGACAAAGTATCCTGTAGATCTAGTACGGCTATACTTTATCTGGAAATCTAGTCCCATAGAACCGCTTAACTTTAGCACAGATGAATTGGTTGCAAGGCCATACCAGATTCTTAGCACTCTGTATCACTTGCATATCTACTTTAAACAAAATAGTGAGTACGACAATTTTGATAAATCGCATACACTGGAATGGGCAAAAAGCAAGAATCTTTTAAAATCTCCCGAGATTTGGATCTTGTCAAAACTTCAAAAACTCATATCCAAAGTTAAAGAAAGCCAAGACAGGTGCAGATTTCATGAGGCAGCAAAAGCACTAGATGATTTTATTATAAATTCTGTAAGTCAGGTGTATATACCAATTACCAGAGAAGAGCTTTGGACAGAAGACGAAACTCAGAGTGAGAGAAGACTAGCCATTTATGCCACCTTGTCGCAAATTCTAAAAACTTTTGATATTTTATTGCATCCTATTTGTCCATTTACAACAGAGTATCTTTATGGTTCATTATTTGGAGAAAAGCAAAGTGTTCTTTTAGAAACTTGGCCTGCACCACAAAAATCTCTAACTGATGATTCTGTGGAAGAATCATTTGATCTCCTAAAAGAGGTTGTTTCGATTTCAGCTGCTGCAAGAATGAAAGGCAAACTGAAACGAAGATGGCCACTAAATGAAGCAATAATTTGTGTAGAGCCATCACAGCAAAAAAAACTAGATTCACTTTCTAATTTACTACTTTCACAGCTTAACGTTGAAAAATACAAAATAATAGAATTGCCAAAAAGTGAAGGATTGGAGCTTGTTGCAAATTTATTAAAATCACATCTTCCAATTATTCCAAAGTTAGATCTTGACAGGAAAAAAATTGGACCAAAGGCAAAGCAATACATGAGCAAACTCTTGTCAAAATTTGGAGAAACCAATCCACAAAATATTGTTGATGAATTGTTAAAAAAAGGCTCATTCTTATTTGATCTTGGAGAAAATAAAATAATTCTTGACAAGGAAGATTTTGTAATTGATTTTATAGAACAGGACCAATTTGCGATGGCACGCCACGAATCTCTGGTTGTTTTCATATCTACATCAAGAAATCGTGAAATGATGGCACGTGGCATGATCCGAGATATCGCCAGAAGATTGCAAGTTTTAAGAAAAGAACGAGGATACAATCCTACTGATGTCTTGGAAGCAGCATATATCTTAGATTTAGACGAAGAAGCACTTGAGATGATAAAAGAAAAACAAGAGGATCTCATGTTTTTGGTAAGAGTAAAGCGAGTTGATTTTACAGATAGTGCCAAAACCTACAAAGAAGATGATATAGACGGCCAAAAGATACGAATTTCGGTAGAGTGAATCATGACTAATTACTATTATTGTTTAGGATGTCATAAGATAATTGTAAGTAAAGTTCGTGATTACGGTCCAAGATGTCCCGCATGTAAAAAATTAAAGCAAAACTCGTAGATATGGATTTTTAGCTGGAATAAATTTTCGAGTCTGATTAAAGTTAAAGTAAATTTATTGCAATTCGACTAAATTAAATAATTAAAAAAATACATCAAAATATGGTAAAGCAGACAACACTTGACAGCTGGCTATTGCAACATTTTGGTGATCTTTTAAAAAAAGGTTCAATGTTTATTGCTAAAACCAAGAAACCAATCATTCTTTACAGGAATCCAATGGAGGAAGGAGGAGAGTCATATCAAGAAACAGTTTGCTCATTGACTGAAGAATTTGTGATTATTCAAGTAATAACATCTGGTGGAGGAATTGCTCCCAGTTTTCAACAACAACTAGTGTTTCCTATAGAAGAATTCCCTGATTGGCTGATGAAAAAAAGTAAAGATCTGCTACTACAATGTATTGATTTTCTTGAAGAACAATTAAAGTAACCAACAGATTATAAAGACCATAAAAATGAAAAAGTTTGGATGCGATTATTAGAATATCAAGCAAAAGCATTATTTGCAGAATATGGCATTCCCATTCCAAAAGGATTAACCTCTACTACAATTGAACAGGGAAGAAAGGATGCTGCCACACTTGGCTTTCCGTTTGTGATCAAAGCACAGATGGCCGTAGGTGGAAGGGGAAAGGCAGGAGCTATCCAAAAGTGCCAAAACGCAGATGAGTTTGAGCTAAAATATCCAGAAATAATGCAAAAGGTAGTCAAGGGAGAACCGACTAAGGCAATACTTTTAGAAAAAATGGCAGATATCAAAAAAGAGATTTATCTTTCTTTATTTTTAAACAGAGGAAAAAGATGCTATACCATAATTGCATCAGCAGAAGGCGGAGTGGAGATAGAATCAGTCAAGAACCAAATAATAAAAGAAGTCGGCCTTGGAGACGTAGATCAAAAGACTGCCGAAGATGTAGCTAAATTAGTTGGTCTCAAAGACAAGAGCATGACAGACTTTGTATCAATATTGCAAAAACTATCAAAAATCACGACAGAAAAGGAAGCTGAACTTGCAGAGATAAATCCTCTTGCCGTATTAGGGGACAGTTCTATAGTGGCTCTTGATGGCAAAGTCATAATTGATGATAATGCAATGTTTAGACACGAAGAATTGCGCAAATATCAAGAGGTTTCAGAACTTGAAGAACGTGCAGAAAAAAGCGGCTTTTCTCTAGTTGAGCTTGACGGAAACATTGCAGTAGTAGGCAATGGAGCGGGATTGGTAATGTCATCACTTGATATGTTATCAGATCATGGGGGAAAACCTGCCTGCTTTTTAGATGTAGGAGGAGGTGCTACGACTGATACTGTATATGAGGCACTTACTCTCATAAGCAAAATGAAAAAAGTCAGAGGAATTTTGGTAAATCTTTACGGTGGCATTGTAAAAACTACAACTGTTTCAACTGCATTTCTAAAAGCATATGAAACCAAGATTTTAGATGTTCCAGTTTTTGCAAGAATGTCTGGCGCTGAGGCAGATAAGTCTAAAGAAATGCTAAAAGGTTCTCGAACAAAGTTATTTGATACTGTTGAAGAAGCAATAAATGCAGCAGTAATTGAGGTGAATAGAAATGGTTGATCTTTTTGAAATTCTTATTGGAAAAGAAAATGACAGCGATTACAAGAAAAAACCAGTTATCATTCAAGGTATAACTGGCAAGTTCGGTTCATTTCATACACAACAGATGCTTGCTTATGGCACAAACGTTGTAGCAGGAGTAACACCAGGCAAAGGAGGTCAAAAATTTGAAGGCGTGCCAATATTTGATTCAGTCAAAGATGCAGTTGCAGCAACAGGAGCAAAAATTTCAGTTGTATTTGTTCCAGCAAAATTCTTTTTAGCTGCGGCAGAAGAAGCGCTAGAAGCTGGTATCAAGTTGCTGATTGCAATTCCAGAACATGTTCCTGTAAGAGATTCCATGAAAACAATAGATCTTGCCAAGAAAAAAGATGCTATTGTTATTGGACCAAACACACCTGGAATAATCATTCCTGGAGTCATGAAGATAGGAATCATGCCTGCATCTCCATTCAAACCCGGAAGAATAGCTGTTCTTTCAAGAAGTGGTACTCTAATGTACGAAGTATCTTACAATTTATCAATTGCAAATTTTGGACAAAGCGTATGCCTTGGAATCGGAGGAGATCCGATCAATGGAACTCCTGTAATAGAGGCATTTGAAAGAATTAGGAATGGTGCTAACATTGATGGAGTTGTAGTGGTTGGTGAGATAGGAGGAGACGCAGAAGAGATGCTAGCTCAGCACATTATTGATACCAAATTTGACAAGCCAGTAGTAGCTTACATTGCTGGAAGAGCAGCTCCAAAGGAGAAAAGAATGGGACATGCAGGGGCGATAATTTACGGAACTTATGGCTCCGCAGAATCCAAAGTCTCAATGTATGCAAAAGCAAATGTGCCCGTAGCTAAAAGGCCAGCCGAAGTGCCAATGCTCTTAGCAGGAAAGCTTGACATAAAAGGTAGAATAAAATAGAATCACATAGTAGGAATAAGAATGCCGATAACAGACCCATTAAAAAAACAAATTGCACAAAAAGCCAGACTTCACTTTAAGGTCTGTTTTTCATGTGGCGCAAAAAATCCAATAGATGCTACAAGGTGCAGAAAATGTCACAACGTATATTTGCGATTGAAAAACAGAACTCTAGGTATTAAAAAGTAGTTAATTTTTTTTCTGATTTTAAGAGTTACCACAGCTACAGCTATCTGAAGCAAATTTCAGCTTGTTGTTTGCATCATGCTTTGCCTGTAGATAATGTGCGATGTTAACTATACGATCAACTAATTTGCCATCCAGTGATACTGTAGAAAACCACTCTTCTATTTCATTGATTTTAAAGGCATTTTCACTTTCAAGAATATTATTGAATATTTCTTTAATTGCATCTTCATCTTCTCTTTTAAGCTGTTCTTTGTTTGAAACTGATTCAGCAATCTTGTTTAAACCAGTAATGAGATTAATTGAAAGCGTCACATTTTAGAAAAAAATAACACTACATAAGAAAGTTTTTGACTATCACGTTCCAAAAATTCACCGATCCTTTTTATCTTCAATCTATATATTCAGGTGGTAACAAATCTGAATGGTTTGTTTATTATAAATTTCAAAAACTATGATGAAGCCTCAGGACCAAATGCATCAAAGCTTGCAAAAATTGTAGAATTGATAGCAAAAAAATACAAGATAAAGATTGCAGTTGTACCTCCCCAACATCAGCTTTCTGAGATTGCAAAAATCTCTTCTCTTT
>CAZHDX010000064.1:0-8177 GCA_964531195.1 uncultured Nitrosopumilaceae archaeon | reverse complement strand
TGGTTGAATTCCACGAACCAAGCTTAAACGATAGTTTACAATCTCTTCCAGGCCTTTTCCCTGCCAACGTTCTGGAGAATCAAGAATCATAGTATTACCGTGCAATGGCGGAAGCATTGGGCCTACGGAAACCTTTGGGTATCCATAAGTGCCAACAAAAACAGATGGCGGGCTTGAACCGCTGATAAAATCTGAGGAGAACAAGTTTCCATATCTTGAAAGATATTCGTTCCAGCTAGCTTCAATTGATTTTCTAATATCTGACGCACTTCGTTTCATGAGATAAGATGCAAATTCTATCTAATAATAATAGCCAATCAAAGGTTTCAGGCTTGCAGTTAGATTCATGTACCATATTAGAACTAGAAAAGAAATGGCAGATTCAGAATCATTTGCTATTGAAAAAGGATACGGGGAGAAGGCTGTCCAGTGGATGAACGATCAAGCCAAGGTTTCTGATTGGAGATTTGAGGCTAGGCTCTATGATTATGAAATTGACACAAAAAACTTTGGTTCATTTGAGATGTACTCTTGGATTGGTGATCCCAAAGCTGCACGTGATTTGGTAATTAGAGCAAGCAAGAGATTTAAGATCAAAGTCATAGAGGGTGGCTACAAAACAAGACATCTAATCATAAAACTTGAACAAAATGAATTTGGTGTAGTGAGAAAGGCTGACAAGATAATTGGCAAAATAGAATTTTCATCCTCAAGACTTACTGGAAGTAAATGGAAAATAAAATTAGAAGAAAGAAAATAGAACTTATCGTTTTACTCTTGCAAGCATCTGAGCAACTCGCAATGGTTCAGGAATCGATCCTTGCAGAGTAAATGAATTTAACAAACTTTTTGTCTCTTCAATGAGACAACCTTCAATTCTAACATACAATTGATGGCCTGTATGAAGTGGAATTTTTGTCCGTTGTCCAAGCTTATGGTAATCATTTATCTTTAATTGGTACAAATCCGGAAAATGATACTTTATAGCATCCTCGATTCCTTTTGAATCTTCATACGTTACACCAATTATTGGAATTTGCAATTCATTCCAAATTTTTTTTATGTCTATAATGTTATACATAGAAATAATTAATCCAGAAATTAAAAGAAAGCTAATGTCATCTCTGCCTAAATTTGTATACATCTTCATTACAGACTCGGTAGCATCATTTCCTTCAACCGTAGTTTGACCAAATACAAAACCATCAATAATGAAATCTCTCCTCATCACTACACCGGCAAGTGTTGAAGTTTTATTTTCCTCTCGGAAACTTTCTGCTATAGCTAACCCGCGTAAACCTTTTTTCTCAAGATGAAGATGATTCATCTTGTTTCTTCCTGCTAACTTTTTGGTAAACTAACACTATAATTATCATAAAACCTGCTGTAATAGCGGACCACGAACCAAAGGCAATAAATTCATTAACATTCATGGGTTTAAGATAATAACCAAACTTTATGAATTATTATTTTAGTTAGTGATTCATTTCCCCAATAAATTATACTGTTCAAAATAGGCTCTTCCATACAATTGTGTCAATAAATCCAGTGCCTTCATAGTTTCAGAGGTTTTAGTCTCTTCAAGCTCAGCATCATTTTCTCTAGACAAACTATGATGAGAATAGATGGTATTTCCAAGAACATAGTTTTGAGACTCTGGATTTATCGACATTTTTAGTTTTTCTAATCTCATGTCAACAACCTTGCCGCTGCCATCCTCTAGTACTAGTGTTACAGTGTGGTCTCGTGTATCATAAACCCAGTATACTTTACCTGGAGAACTGCCAAATACTGACGATGTATCATGGATATGAGACAGAATTTGCGGTTTTGAAAAACCATCTCTTTGAATTGCTGCAGACATGGTAGCAAAGCTGTCATATTTTATTACACCGTCTGGAAGTGAGACAAGCTGGTCTGGCGAGGTTATTGCATCGTGGAACCTTACGTCTGTAGAATATAGATGATCATTCCATGCTTTTACAAGAAATGACATTTTATCGTATGATTTTGTTGGTGTAAATGAAAATTGAGTATACTGGAATTCGTCATTCGTATTAGATGATACCGAGCTATCAGACAAAAGGTGATTTGGATCATTGACTTCAGCGTCTTTTCCCTTCTCCCAGATTATGGAGGCAATACTGTTGGATGTGATCATGTCCATTCCTCTTGGGATCATATACAACCCCATGTGGACTAGGCCGTTGTTGTTGTAGGCCTCGAATGTTTTTAGCTTCATTGATACTGGCATGCCTTTTACCATTATCTGCTCTGGAACCTCTTGGTTGTATTTTGATGCATCAAATGTTTGGGTGTCGTTTTCTCCAAAAGTAATCGATAGGCCATCGTTGTAACTGAAAGCACCGGCACCAAAAGAGGGAGGAGAGACAACATACGAAGAACCTCCAACAGCGAAAAGCCCACTAATAAAATCAAGAACAAGTCCAGGACGAATAACCCCACCGCCTCCTCCACCTATTCCGGGTCCATCAAAACATAGCACAAACAACCAAGAACCACTGGTACTTCCGTCAAGATCTGCTTGGTCTACATCAAAAGAGATAGTTTTTGCGATCGGATCATTTGTTACTGTAAAAGGGTTTGAAACAGGAAAAAAGGTATGGAAAGGAGCGGCTGCGGGAGGAGAGACCCACAGACTAAGATTATTAGTTTGGCAAGCTGGATCGTTTGCATTGATACAGTGGAGTTGTGAATTTGCATATGACATTGTTACATGAAATATTACTCCAGAAGGATTTACCGATGCACCATCAGTGAGAGTCAGGTTGGCAACTTTTATTACAGTTGAAAATTGATTATTGTCTTCATCATCAGGTATAAGCTGTAAGTCACTCAATATTGCGTGTCCATCTCCACCGGAATTATCAAAGGTAACTTGCATTCGTGGAGAAAAAATAGGAGAGGGTGAATAAAATGCAAAAATCCTATCTCCTATAACTGCATGCAGTGAATTTCCCGAGCTTTGTCCGGAGGTGAATTTAAAGCTGCTAACAAATGAAGAAGATGAAGGATTAGTTTCGTTGAGTCTTAAATTGATCCCAACAGGATCATTTGTAGAATTAAGTTTAATGATGACAGAGCTTTGTGTGGAAGCTGACAGGCTAGCATAAGGGTCTGTCACACTTATTTTTCCAGAATCTCTTGGTAGGTAGCTTGATTTGTCAAGTGACAAAGAAACAGCCTTTGTAACATTACTTGTATCGGTTATATCTCGAAGGGAAACTGTATTTCCGGGATTTCCTGAGGGTATGAAACAACTTATTGTAGAAGGTTCAGAACCACTAGAGCAAACCAAGGCATTGGCAGAAGAAATTGAAAAACTAAACAGTGCTATTCCAACGATTAAGGATAAAACTGTCAAATAGCAATTCCGGCAGTTAGATTTTAAAAACGAAACCATATTTTATCATTCAAGTCACAAATAATTAAACTTCGTTTAGCTGATTTGTCTATTCATATCATGGATGGTATACTATCACTGTACCATTCAGGTTTGCAGGAACCACTAGATGTTGTGTATTATTGCCTTGAATGCCTGGCGAAGGAGGACCAATATATGCAGCAGTGGAATTTGTGACATCTATTCCTATTGTCACATGTTGATTCTGGGTTCCATGTGTATTTACTGGATAAGTTCCAGGAGTATGTATAGTCACATTGCCAGTTCCGTTTCCGCTGACATCTGCATCGGTGCCATTGAGTTCAACACTTCCTAGTGTCATATTTTCATACATAGGAACTGTTATTTCATTACTAAATTGTTCTGGATTTGCTCGAAGACCATCATAATATCCAATATTTTGTGTAAAGTTAAAGTACAATCCAGCCCAATCGTTCCAATCACGATATGCAGTAGTTTGAACTCCATTCCCCGAACAATCGGTGATGCCAAAGTTTTGGAAGTCTCTATTAGTAACAGTATCAGTAGTCGGTGACGATCCATCCCATTCTATACCAATTGCTCCCGTTCCTGAGGCAGTAGCTTGTCCCTCTCTCGTACTAGTACCTGAAGTTGCAGAATTGAAAAGAACGAAGGGTGCAAAAGAATTTGAACTAACCAAACCATTTGCTTCTACAGCATTATTTTCTTGTAATGGAGGCAAGCTGCCTTGAGAATAAGCTGGAATCCAGTGATCAGTAATGCTAAAATAAGTTTCAAACTGCCTAGAATATGACATCACACTAGGATAATTTGGTTTGCAATTATATGTTCCATCTGTAACTGAAGTTTTTGAACCGTCATCATTGTAAACATAGAATGGACCGCCGTGTCTTAGTCCTAGGTTATGTCCCAACTCATGCATGAAAGTTCCTTCATCTTTTTGAAGGGTATTTCCAAATCGTTGCAGTCCAATTACCATGTCGTTTCCACCCTTAGCCCAGCCCTCCGAAATACCAGAAGGTCCTGTATTGCAATCTATTATGCAATTAACATATAGTTCATAATGGAATGCCAATGCTTTGGCCTGTTGTAAAGTACTTGTAGCTGTTGGACTATTGAGCCAAACTGGATTGCTTAATGTCGACGTAGAGGCAAGAGTAGTAACAATATTACCAAGAGAAGCACTACTAACAGCACCTGCAGTTACAAACGGAACCTGGATTGTTACAGTCTGAGTAGTAGAAGTTCCTGTAGTTATAGAAGATGTAATTGGACCAAATGTTACTTGATTAATTCCTGTACCTACATTCCAAGTGCCTGTTGGAGTTACACTTGAGATTGTAGCAGTTCCCGAGGTGGAAAGAGTGACCTGATATTTTATGGTAATTGTTCCTTGCATTATTGGATTTGATGGTTGCGATGGAATACTTGCAGGGGTACTCAATTGCACACCAGATGTTGTTATCGTCCCACCGGTAATAGAGTTGGTTCCGCCAGAAAGTGAAGGACGTTCATTTACATCACCAAAATGAACTGCTTTTATAGAATCAAAATCATTTGTTTTGCTACTATCAAAATCAGTCCAAATATGAAGCGGCGATACGGTACCAATAGGGCTTTCAGATGTGTCGAAATGCAAATTGATTCCAGGATTGCATCGTGGAGGATTGCCACAGGGAAGAAGAGGAGGGATACCAATGTTGCTAAAGATTGTTGGAAGACCAGTAGGACCATATGCAGTTTGTGCAGAAGCAGGTAAGGCATTTTCGGAATCGACCTCCACGTAAATATCCTTTTGATTAACGTGCGCGCCGGGTAAGGTATATTGAAAGTGTGTGGTTCCTACGTCGTATTGAATCCCGTTAGTCTCCCACACGTCACACAATCCATCTCTGTCACTATCTGGCTCAGTTGTAGAGCACAAAGGCAAAGTTGCACTGCCACCAATGTCGAGGACTACTCCAGTTGTTTCAGAACCTCCAACTCCAAATGTTGGTTGATCAACATGATAATCTACTAGATTGCTATCTGCAGGAATATAGGCAAAATTTCCCGCAAAGTGTGCTTGAGCTTCAAAATTATTTCCATTGAGGAGAGGAACATCTGCAGAATTAAAAGAACCATCATAGATTTCCAAGGTTTGATAAGAATCACGTTTGATTGAATCAAATGTAGAATCAATCAAAGCACCAGAGTTAGTGTTTAAGCTTAGTGTCTTTATTTCTGAAAGCCCAATAGTATCTGCGCCATTATTTGAAACAATAGAATCAATAGTTATCGCTTTTATTCCTCCTTTAACATATGTTGTTTCCAAAGTTACAAAAGGACTTTGGCCCTTACTTGTCTTTTGATAATTTTGACCGTCGAATGGAATAACTGTGTAAGTAAAATCAGTTTGAATAGTGTCTTGGAGTATCATGCTGACACCAACATTTCCAGGTGGAAATGTAATTGAAGATCCTTTGTGCAGATTTATCAAATTAGAACCATAAGACGGAGTACATACACTCCCTATACATTGCGTCACAGTCATATTGAGAGGATCCGAAAATATTATTCCCTCAGTGGTACTGTTTGAAAGAGTTTGAGAGCCGTTCACACTAAAAGTAATTGGCATGTTATCAATGCCTACGTGATCATCTAAATCATAGAGAGATCCTGTTGCTGCTAAAGTAGTGTTTCCCACTGTATCATTAATAGGGTCTAGAATTAGCTGAGTATTATGAGGATTTGGTGTATAGCTGTAAGTATCCCTATACAATTCTCTGTTATTTAGATCTACCAAAGTCGCAATAATAGAATGAACCCCTCCGGCAGAAAATGTATGATCTACTGAAAAAGTAGATGATACCGGCAAAATTGTTTTTTGAGTATCATCCCCCCAATCTATTACTATCCGGTATTGAGGATCAAAATATAGAGCAGATCCACTAAATGTAACTGGTTGACCCCACTTTTGGCTTACAAGGGGCAGGATTAAATGAAGTGTAGGAATAGTGCTAGAAGTAGATTGCTGAGATTGGAACCATACATGATAAATCAGAATTCCTAAAATAATTAATGCAATTGCAAGTATTACTAGACAAATAATTATTAGCAATCTCATCCAAACACCCGGTGTTGATGGCTTTAACTAACTATTTATCATTTTCTGAGTTAAACCTTTTGAGTTTTAAAAACTTGCATGTTTTAAGGAATTCGATATATTTTTTCTTAGCACTATAAAAATCAAGTTAAAAATATTCAATCATCAATTTGCTTGACCAACTAAAACATCAAAGATTTGACATGTTAGGAAAAATGAACTTGGCAAATTTATAGCAAAATTAATCAAAAATATTTTAAAAAAATTCACTACTCTTGTTTTAGTTTAATTTCCTGAAAACTACTTGAAGTATCCCAACAATATTTAAAATAGTCAAGACACCATTCCTGAAAGACAGGATCTTTACTGTAAAACATTTCTCTAGGATCCACCTCTCCTTTTTTGGGAAACATTACACATGCTTCTTTTTCATTTAATATGGTAATGATTTGAACATTTTCTTTCATTTTTCTTTCAATCGAACCTTACTGAAAGTATTTTTTAAATCTAATTTTTTCTAGTTCTTGTTTTCTTTTTTTTTTAATTACTGCAGATTCGGAAAAAACCGAGTTTAGTTTAACACCCTTGCTAACCTTTTTAATCAATGGTTCTAAAAATTCGGTATCATAGGGAACTTCAACTAGAATATTGAAAATGTATTCATTTGCATTATGGTACATCTCCTTCCATTTTTCCATGACCTTGACAAATCCTTTGATGTGTTGACCTGATTCTAGAGCACCAATCCGTTGAAGGAATTTTTGTGGTAAATCTCCAAAATCATGATCCTCAAAGTATTTTTTATTTTTTAACAAAAAGGCAAGAGAGGGTAACTGGTTACAGATTATTTTGCCATAAGTTGTGATGGAATAGTCACCATCAGGTTCTTTAGAAATTAGGTTTGCTTTGACAAGGCGTCCAAAATTACGAAACACTTCAGGCACTGTTGCGTCAAGCTCTTTTGCAATTACTGCCACCTTTGATTTTTTGTCATAGAGTCGCAAGAGTATCCCAAGTCGTTGTTCACTTGAAATTTCTAAGAGATCAGAAGCAAATTTTTCATAATCGTAATTCACGCTGTATGGTTTTACAGCAATAGAATCTAAATCTTGCTCTAAGATTCCGGCCAATTTTGACCACAACTTGGGCAGATTCCTCGCAAACCTTGGTATTGATGAACGAACATTATGAAAGCCTTCTGAAAACCACATCCTTCACACTCAAGAAATCTAGATCGATGCACGAGAATCATTGAAGGTAACATTTGATATGAATACAGCTTTTAAGATCAGCTAAATAGTTACAACTTTGGAAAGTTGAAGATATCAGCAAAAAACTCATAATTTTATCATGGGATTTGAGTATATCCATGGAAGAGAAGAAACATATCGGGAAAGTTTTGAAAAAATAATAAAAAAACCATTAATTGATGAATCAAAAAAAGAACCAGAAATTAAGCAAGTCGATGAAATTACATTTGTTGACGGACATACAAATGGATGTATAGGATTAATAGACATTGTAAACTCGACAAAAATTACAGTAAAACTTGATCATCCTAAAATCCGTAAATTTTACACTATATTTCTAAATGATATGAGCTATATTGTAAGACAGTTTGGCGGAAAGGTAGCAAAAAACATAGGAGATAGTATTTTGTATTATTTCCCAGAAACTTTTGATACT
>CAZHDX010000063.1:0-8214 GCA_964531195.1 uncultured Nitrosopumilaceae archaeon | reverse complement strand
TTTCCTACTTTTATAACTTTCATAAATTCCTATTTTGTAACAAGTATCTTTTCAACTGATTCTAGCCTTGTTTTCCATGCATGTCTAAATTCCTCAATTATGGAATTTGTTTTTTCACAAATTGACTGAATAGTAGTGCCTGAATTGTATTCAGAAATAAAGTTTGAAGTGACTTGAAATAATTGATTAGCAGTATTAACAAAATTATAGTCATATTCGTACAGCTTGTTGAGAACACTTTCGTCTATTCTTATGTTAGGTGATATCCCGGCAGATCCTTGTTGTGAATGTAACACTTCTCCTGCAATTTGCTGCAATTGTGAAATGCTTGTTCCGACTACCGATAAATTGCTTAAATCTCCTTTTGCAACTATGACATTTCGTAAACCTTCAAGCTTTGCTTTAGATTCTATCAGTTTGTCAAATACCTGTTTTCTTAAAAGCTGATCTGCGGCGCGAATATCTTCTAGTATTCTGTATTCTCTTAATCCAGGAACGATTAACTGTAACTTTTTTAGTATTCCTCTATCTGATGTTACTCTTTCTCTCAGGTCTGGATTATTATCTGACATTACTTTGATATTCTTCATAAGGGTGTTTAAGGATTTGTTATCTTTGAAGGGTCAATTACATTGATTAACCTAAGACAATAAATTAGTTCATTGAAGATTCAGTTTGATACAAACCAATACCTGAAAAACTTGCAAAAAGGGAATTCATATTTTCATACTTTTATAAATAAAGGTAACTTGGCAGCTGGAATATTACGATTAGCACCATGTGATGAGGATACACAAGCTCCACACGAGAGCGATGAAATCTATTATATCCTACGAGGTGATGGTTTTTTACGCATAGATGGAAAGGATTATTCTTTATCAGCAGGAATGTCATATTATGTTGCAAAAAACAATGAACACAAATTTCATGGAAATAGAACAGAATTAGTCGTGCTATATTTTTTTGGAGGACCCGATTCTTGAGATCCGTGTTTTCCGTCCTGTTGTAATTATTTTTCCTTCTACAAAAAGCTTGATTGCTTTGGGATAAATTATGTGTTCTCGAGCAAGAATTCTTTTTGAGAGGGTATCTTCTGAATCATTATCATCTATCTTAATTACAGACTGCAAGATAATAGGTCCCGTGTCTATTCCTTCATCAACAAAATGAACTGTACATCCGGCATATTTCACACCGTAATCTATTGCTTGTTTTTGTGAATGTAAACCAGGAAAGGCTGGTAATAAAGCGGGGTGAATATTAATGATTTTTCCTTTGAATTGTTTAATAAATTCGGGACTCATTATTCTCATAAATCCAGCAAGGCAGACTAACCCATTTTTTGACGTAACACCATATTTTTCCAAAACTGTTACGATTTCATGATCATATTTCCAACTTGCACCTTTGATTCCCCTGCTTTCTACTATTTCTGTACTCACGCCAAGTTTTTGCGCAATTTTAATTCCTTTTGCATCTGGTTTATTTGAAATGACAACTGCAGGATTTATTGGAATCTTGTTTTTCTTGATTGATTTTAAAATAGCTTCCATATTGCTGCCTCTTCCAGAGATCAAGATTGCAAGATTAATCATGACACATCTATTTTGTAGTACAAATAAACCCCTTACTAAATTTTCTAAGATGCAAAAACTGATCAAACTTTTGACCAGATATCTAGTTGCAGATCAATCTAGCAATTTATATCTGATAGATTTGTCTTGACTTTGGATTTGCTAAATAGTATCAAGATGACAACAAATGGCATAGTATCAATACAAAGAGGAATGAAGATTCATCTTGATCCAAAGCGCGGTGCTAATGATGGTCTTTCTTTTGTATCACATGCGCATGTGGATCATTTGCATAATCAAGATGGAGGCATGATTTTAACAACAAGACAAACAAGTGAAATTGCAAAACTTCGTGGGTACAATTTAGATAATTTTGTTGAGGAGTTTGAGGATTTTTCTATGGTAGATACGGGCCATATTCTTGGTGGACGTGGTCTTGTCTTTGGTGATACCTTTTACACAGGAGATATTTGTACACGTAATCGCGGCTTTATGATGGGGGCAATAATTCCCAATTGTAAGATTCTCATTACAGAATGCACATTTGGAATGCCTGAATTTATCTTCCCTAGAATAGATGAAACTGTAAAAAAAGTCAACGACATAATTTCTGAAATATACTCCAAAGGCAGGCCTGTTATTTTGTTTGGATATGAGCTTGGCAAGGCGCAGATTCTCTCGTACTTATTTGCTCATTGGCAACCATATTATCATGATTCAATAAAACGAGTAAATGAATTATACAAGAAATTTGGAATTCCGCTTATAGATTCAATTGGGCATACAGAAGCTGAAAGGACAGGTCTTTTAGACAAAAAACCATGGCTTATGATTGCACCAAATTTGGGTTCAAAAAACCAATTTGTACAACATATGAAATCAAAATATGATGCGATAACAATTGGATTTAGTGGGTGGGTACAATCAAACAAATTTTCATTTGCACGACAACATGATTATTCAATAACTCTAAGTGATCATTGTGATTATAATGAACTTGTAGAGATGGTTAAAAAAGCAAGTCCAGAAAAAATCTACACAATACATGGTTTTGTTGAAGAATTTGCAAACGATCTTTCTAAAATGGGGTTTGATGCACAACCATTAAAGGAAAATTCACTTGACGAATTTTTCTAGCTAAACTTACGTAATGATCTATTATACGTAACACCAAATCTATGTGCTTCATCTCTAGCGTGTTGTAAAATTTTCAAGGCTTGATTATTTTTTGAAATAGATAATGGTTCTTTTATCTCCGGCATGTACACGTCTTCATTTTCTTTTGCTAGCGAAATACAAGGAATTCTGATGCCTATACTTTTTAGTGCATAAAGTGCAGCACTTAGCTGACCCCTGCCTCCATCTATTAATATCAAGTCGGGAGTTTTGCCTTTCTCTTTTCGTATTCTAAGATATCGTCTTTTTATTACCTCATTTATCATCGCATAGTCGTCTCTTCCTTGAACAGTTTTTATCTTAAATTTTCTGTATCCTGATTTGTCTGGATTTCCATCAACAAATCTTGACATGGCACCCACTGCATAGGTTGTCCCATGATTTGAAATATCAAAACATTCGATTATTTTTGGAAGATTTTTCAAATGGAGTTTTTTTTGTAATTCTACTAGCTGAAGATCTCCACCTTTTGATTCAATTAGGGCAAGATTTTTCATGATTAATCTTATCATTTCTTTTCTCTTTCCAGATGATGGAGATATAATATTTACACTAATGCCAGATGCCCTCGAGAGTACTTCTTCCAAAATATCTTTTTTTTCTGGAATTTCACTAACTACAATAAACTTTGGAATAGGATTTGTTGAATAATATTGTGACAAGAATGTTGAAAATGAATTGTCTCCAACAAGATCAAAATCAAATCTGTTTCTGTCCCGAATTACACCTTTTGTCTGTCTAAAACTCATTACATGTGCTGTTTGGTCATGTATTGTTATGCCGAAATACTCTTCATCATAGTTTTTTGTCGATTCCATTTTTTGTCTTGTCCGCAGATTTTGCAGCCTATGCAAGGTTTCATGTATCTCTTTAGCCCTTTCATAATGCTGGTGTGATGATGCTTTTTTCATTTCATTTTCAAGATTATGGCTAAAGTCTTCTAGGTTTTGTTTTCCTTTTAATATCAAATCAAGCTCTGCAATATTTTTTGCATATTTTTCACGGGCATTTTGAAATTGACATGGGGCTTCACAATTTCCGAGATGATATTCCAGACAAGCTTCCTTTGGCAATCGTTTGCATATTCGCACCTTGAATGTCTTTCGCAAAAGACCAATTGATAGGATTTTTGAGCTTCCTGAGGTGAATGGTCCATACACTCTTCCACTTCCAAGAAATTCTCCTGTCCTAGTTCTTCTGGCGACCATGAGACGTGGAAATTCTTCGTTTGTAATTCTAAGGTACGTATACCGTTGTTGATCTTTTAGCTCTATATTGTAAATTGGCCTGTATCTTTTTATCATATTGCTTTCAAGCAAAAATGCCTCTGTCTCGCTATCGGTAAGTACGAATTCTATGTCTGATATTTTTTCAACTAGTTTTCGTGTTTTGTAGTTTTGGTTCTTAAAAAAATATGATCGTACACGATTTCTAAGATTTTTTGCTTTTCCTATGTAAAGTATTCGTGAGGTATTATCCTTCATGATATAGATTCCAGAATGTACTGGAATTGTTATTTTAGAAATATCAATTGTCATGTCTTAAAACTTTTTTCAAGTACTGTCCAGTATGACTGCTAGAATTTTGTGCAATCTGAGCTGGAGCACCAAACGCAACAACAGTTCCTCCGTTATCTCCTCCTTCTGGACCCAAATCAATAATCCAGTCAGAGTTTTTAATAACGTCCATGTTGTGTTCTATTATTATAACAGTATTTCCAAGATTTACTAATCGGTTTAAGACATCTAGTAATTTTTGTACATCGGCAAAATGCAATCCTGTCGTGGGCTCATCTAAAATGTAAACTGTTTTACCTGTATCTCTTTTTGAAAGTTCTGCTGCAAGTTTTACTCTTTGTGCTTCTCCTCCTGAAAGAGTAGTAGCAGCTTGGCCCAGTTTGATATATCCTAATCCAACATCAGCTATTGTCTTTAGCTTTCGATTAATTGCTGGTATGTTTTCAAAAAATTCTAATGCTTCATCTACTGTCATTGAAAGAACATCTGAGATGTTTTTGCCCTTGTAGAGAACAGAGAGGGTTTCTGAGTTGTATCTTCTCCCTTTACATTCATCACACATTACGTAAACATCAGATAAAAACTGCATCTCAATTTTTTTGACACCATCTCCTTCGCACGCAAAACATCGCCCGTCTGCTACGTTAAATGAAAATTGACCTGCCGTGTATCCTCGCTCTTTTGAGAGCTCAGTATTAGAGTATAACTCGCGAATAGGAGTAAATGCACCTATGTATGTAGCAGGATTTGAACGAGGAGTCCGTCCTATTGGTGACTGATCAATTCCAATTACCTTGTCTATGTTCTCGACACCTAGCACGTGTTTGTGTTTTCCTGGTTTTTCTGATAATATGTGAAAGTGTGTGCAAAGAGCATTGTACAATATATCATTAACAAGGGTAGATTTTCCTGAACCAGAAACTCCAGTAACGGCAATCATAAAACCAAGTGGAAATTCTACATCGATATTTTTGAGATTATTTTCTTCGGCTCCTTTTACTAGTAATGCTCCTTTTTTTTGGCGATTTTTTTTTAAAAGTTTGATTGCATTGTGATTTCTAAGGTATTCTCCTGTTATTGATTTATGATCGTTTAAAATTTGGTTTATTGTTCCTTCAAAGACCACACTGCCTCCGTGAATTCCAGCTCCTGGTCCTAGGTCAATTATTCTGTCAGAATTTCGAATTACTTCCTCGTCATGTTCTACTACTAGTACAGTGTTGCCAAGATCTCGAAGCTTTGTCAGAGTTTTTAGTAGTTTGGCGTTATCTTTCTGATGAAGACCAATTGTTGGTTCATCTAAAACATAAAGAACCCCAGTAAGGTTAGAACCAATCTGTGTTGCAAGTCTAATTCTTTGTGATTCTCCTCCTGATAATGTTGCGCTTACTCTGTTTAATGTTAGATAATTTAGTCCTACATTTTTCAAAAATTCTAACCGTGATAGTATCTCTTTTAGAACAGATTTTGCAATAAATTTTTCTGTCTCAGATAGTTTAAGATTTAAAAAAAAGTTATAGCATGCATCAATGGATAAATCACAAGAATCCATTATTGATTTTGAATTTATCATTACCGCAAGTGCTTCGTTTTTTAATTTTCTTCCGTTACAAGAATTACATGGTGTTTCGCGCATAAACTTTCTGAGCTCCTCTCTCTTTGATTCGGAATCTGTTTCTGCAAAATTTCGATTCAAACTTGGTATAACACCACTAAAAGTATTGGTGTATTGCCATCTGGAATCTGTCGTTTGTGATTCATATGAGAATTTTACTGCTTGATCTGAACCGTATAAAATCACTTGAATTTGTTTTTGATTCATTTTGTTTATTGGAGTAAGTAAATCAAAACCAAATTTTCTACCAACATCTCGCAAGGTTTGCCTTCTAAACGAAGAGAATCTTCCTGACCACGGCACTATTGCACCATCCAAAATAGATTTAGTTGTGTCCGGAATGAGTAAATCAGGATCAAATTCCATCTTTACTCCAAGACCGTGGCATGTTTTGCATGCCCCAAAAGGTGAATTAAATGAAAATGTTCTTGGTTCGAGTTCACCTATTGTTATTCCACAATAAGAACAGGCGTTATTTTGAGAAAAGATTCTTTCCTCAGCTCCAGAAATTAAGACAGATCCTTTTCCTGCCTTGAGAGCATTTTGGATTGATTCAAATAATCTGCTTTTTTCTTCTTTTGATGCCTTTAACCTATCGACAACAATTTCGATGTTATGCCATTTTTGCTTATCAAGTATTGGCATCTCACCATTTAGTTCTGTTATTTCACCATCAATTCTAATTCTAGAATAACCTGATTTTTTTGTCTGTTCAAATAATTTTTCATATGTTCCCTTTTTTCGCTGAACAAGTGGTGCTAAAATTATAATATTTTTTCCTTCTGATTCTTTAAGAATTGATTCACAAATTGATTCTACTGATTGGTTTGATATCTCGCGATTACATTTTGTGCAGTGAGGAATACCTATTCTTGCATAGAGCAGTCTCAGATAGTCATAGATCTCTGTTATTGTACCAACAGTCGATCTTGGATTCTTACTTGTAGTTTTTTGCTGAATTGATATTGCAGGTGACAATCCTTCAATTGAATCTAAGTCTGGTTTGTCCATCATTTCCAAAAATTGTCTTGCATACGCAGAAAGTGACTCGACATACCTTCGTTGTCCTTCAGCGTAAATCGTATCAAATGCTAATGTAGATTTGCCAGAACCAGAAAGACCTGTAATTGTTACAAGTTGATTTTTTGGTATATCTAAATTGATATTTTTTAAATTGTGTTCCCTTGCACCACGTATGACTAGTTTGTCGTTCATTTTTGAATCTCTTTTTGTATTTTGACAAGCTTGTCGCGAAATTCTATCGCTCTCTCAAAATCAAGCTCTTCCGCAAATCTTTTCATAGCAGCTTCTGTTTCGATGGCATATTTTGTTAAATCATTGGAAGACATGTGTTTTAATTCGTCGAGCTTTGCTGTTTGCTGTGGAATAGCTTTAATTATGGTCGTTGGGGTGATGCCCATTTTTTTATTGTAGGCAATTTGTTTATTCCTTCTTCGAGTGGTTTCAGTCATTGCAAGATCCATTGATTTTGTTACCGCATCGGCATACATTATGACAGACCCATCAATGTTTCTTGCCGCACGCCCAAATGTCTGAATTAGGCTTGTGATGTTTCTGAGAAAACCTTCCTTGTCTGCGTCCAAGATTGCAACAAGAGAAACTTCAGGTATGTCTAGGCCCTCTCTTAGAAGGTTTATTCCTACTAGGACATCAAATTCTCCCAAACGGAGTTGCCTTATCAACTCAGTTCTCTGCAGATTCTCAATCTCAGAATGAAGATATCTAACTTTTATTTGCTTTTTTGATAGGTATTCTGCAAGATCTTCGGCCATGCGTTTTGTCAAAGTTGTAACAAGAATTCTCTGATCTTTTTTGATCCTTTTCTTTATTTCCATAATCAAATCATCCATCTGGTTTTCTGTCTTTCTTACTTCTATTTTGGGATCTACAAGACCAGTTGGACGAATAAGTTGCTCTATTATATGCGAACTTTTTTTTCTTTCATATTCAGCAGGTGTTGCAGAAACAAAAATAGCATTTTTAATATATTTTTCAAATTCTTCAAACTTTAATGGTCTGTTATCAAACGCGCTTGGAAGTCTAAAGCCGTATTCTATCAGCGATTTTTTTCTTGAATAATCACCCTTGAACATACCATGAAGTTGGGGTAGGGTGACATGGGATTCGTCTATTACGAGTAAAAAATCATTTCCCAAAAAATCAAGTAAACAAAATGCTGGCTCACCTGGCTTTCGTCCATCAAAATGTCTAGAATAATTTTCAATGCCGGAACAATAACCAAGCTCTTCTATCATTTCTAGATCATATTTTGTTCTCATCTCTAATCTCTGTCTTTCAAGCTCTCTTAATT
>CAZHDX010000062.1:4592-8384 GCA_964531195.1 uncultured Nitrosopumilaceae archaeon | reverse complement strand
CATTAATTTTTGTAATTTTTGAAAAGCGAATGAATATTAGGAAAATTAATTCTAGTTTTCACGTGAAGTTTAGAACTGATAAAGATTCTTTGGGTGAAATTCAAATTCCTGAAGAAGCCTATTATGGAGCATTTACAGCAAGAGCTATCAAACAATATCATGTAACGGGAAATCGAGCACACCCCTATTTGATAATGGCTTTTGTTATGATCAAAAGATCCGCAGCTGTTGCTAATATGAAAACTAAATCTTTAACAGATAAGAAAGGAAGAGCTATTATCAAAGCATGTGACAGTGTTCTAACCGGAAAACATATTGATCAATTTGTTGTCGAAGCGATAAACTCTGGAGCTGGAACTGCTTTTAATATGAATACGAATGAAGTAATTGCAAATGTTGCGCTTGAGATAATCGGAGAAAAAAAAGGGTCATACGAAATAATTAATCCAAATGATGATGTCAACATGTCTCAATCAAGTAATGATACATTTCCAACTGCTATGCATATTTCAATTTTATTTAATATAGATCAAGTAATTCCAGAAATTGATGAATTGATAAAGATTCTGATAAAGAAAGCAAAAGAGTTTTCCCTATTTAAAAAAATTGGCAGAACTCATCTAATGGATGCACTTCCAGTTACTTTGGGTAGGGAGTTTACTACATATGAAACATCGATTGCAAAAGCAAAAGATGCTATAGTTGAAGCTAAAAAAGAACTAGAGTTTGTTGCTCTAGGAGGAACTGCTGTTGGAACAGGGGCAAACACACCTAAAGGTTATAGAATTTTTGCTATATCGGAACTGGCAAAGATTACAAAGCTACCATTAAAGCCTCAAAAGGATATGCAATACTCGTTACAAAGCAAATTTGCAGTCGCAAATTTATCTGCCACACTTAGAAATTTGGCAATTGAGATTGGAAGAATTTCAAACGATATTAGACTAATGGCTTCAGGTCCTGTTGCAGGACTATCGGAAATTGGTATACCAGCAGTTCATGCAGGATCCTCCATCATGCCGGGAAAAGTAAATCCATCACTTGCAGAATGCATGAATATGATTTGCTTTAACATTATAGGTAATGATACTACTGTTGTACTTGCAGCCCAGGCAGGGCAATTTGAGCTAAACGTAATGCTCCCTGTGATGTTGAAGTCTGTTTTAGAGTCAACAGATATGTTAAGAAATTTTGTTCCTGTTTATTCTAATAATTTAATCAATGGTCTATCTGCAAATAAGGAAAAGCTACAACAGTATATCGAAAACAGTCCCGTAATAGTTACATTGTTGTCGCCAAAGCTCGGTTATCAAAGGTCCGCGGATTTATACAAAGAATCTCTGAAAACTGGTAAGACTATCAGACAGTTAGTATTATCAAAAGGATTAATGAGTGAAAAAGAAGTAAATTCACTTCTAGGATAAAAATGGCCAAAATTTGGGTAGAAGCATATGGATGCTCTGCAAGCTTTGCAGATTCAGAAATGATATCTGGTTTGATCCTAAATGGAGGACATATTCTTGCAAAGAATTCTTCCGAATCGGACTTAAATCTTATTGTCACGTGTTCAGTGAAAGATGCTACCGCAAATAAAATGATAAATAAGATAAAGAAAATGAAAACAAAACCTCTTGTTATAGCAGGATGTTTACCAAAAGCTGAACAATCCACTGCGGAAAGATTTGGTCCTCATGCTAGTCTTCTTGGCCCAAATTCAATAGGAAAGACACTTGATGTTATCAATTCCACATTAAAAGGAATAAAAAAAATTGAACTTGAAGACTCTGACGAGTCCAAAGTAGGACTTCCCAAAGTCAGATTAAATTCAGCGATAGGAATAATAGAAATAGCTAATGGTTGTTTGAGCGAGTGCTCATTTTGTCAAACCAAATTATCTAAAGGTGACTTACAGAGCTACAGGATCGGAGATATTGTCAGGCAGGTAAAACATGATATTGAAGATGGATGTAGCGAAATATGGCTTAGCTCAACAGATAATGGCTGCTATGGTTTTGACATAGAAACTAGCCTGCCAGAACTCATAGAGAATGTGTCATCTATTGAGCGAGATTTTATGGTAAGAGTTGGAATGATGAATCCCATGTATGTGCCAAGAATAAGAGATGATCTTTTAAAAGCTTATGAGAATGATAAAATTTTCAAATTTATCCATATACCTGTACAGAGCGGAAGTAACCAAGTATTAAAAGGAATGAAACGAGGGCATACAGCAAATGTATTTATGGACACATGTAGTGATTTCAGAAAAAAATTCAACATGTGTACAATATCTACAGATGTTATCGTAGGATTTCCTTACGAGACAGAAGAAGATTTTGCTCAAACGATAAGTCTCCTCCAAAAGACTAGACCAGATATCATAAACATTTCAAGATATAGTGCTAGACCCGGGACAAAAGCAGCAAAAATGATTCAAAATGATGTTTCTGACATAAAAAGGAGAAGTAAGATTGTTTTCGAATTGTCAAATAAGATTGCTTTCGAGAGAAATTTAGAATGGGTAGGCTGGAAGGGAATGGTTTTGTTTGATGAAATTTCAGATGGTGTGACAAAAGGTAGAAACTTTGCTTACAAGCCTATAGTTATTGATAAAGATGTAAAAATTGGGCAAAAAATCAGGGTAGAAATTAAAAAAGCTACAAAACATGGCCTTTATGGAATCGCGGTAAGCTAAAATTTTTTAGATCGAAGCTTAGATCAAAACTAA
The DNA here is from genome assembly GCA_964531195.1 of uncultured Nitrosopumilaceae archaeon. Lineage (GTDB taxonomy): Archaea > Thermoproteota > Nitrososphaeria > Nitrososphaerales > Nitrosopumilaceae > TA-20. The sequence goes on along the minus strand of CAZHDX010000062.1, from coordinate 5,656 downwards.
TCAATAGAGTTTTTTAACTAATTTGGTTAGCAAAAGAGAGTTATGGAATTTGAGATAAAAGAGCCTATTCTTATTATTGGATTAGGAGGGGCTGGATGTAAACTAGCAATAAATGCCAATGAGAGACTAGGTTCAAAATGCCTTCTGATTAGTCACGATCCAAAAGACCTCCAATCTAATAATTCTAAAATTTTGATTGACACAAACCCAATTCTCAACCCTTCGTCTTATCTAATTAGAGGTATCTCATTTGGAGTAATAGACAGCATTAAAGAAAAGATGGATGGCTATTCTACCATAGTAATAATCGCAAACTTGGCAGGAAAATCAGGAGCTGCATTAGCACCTATCCTAGCAGAAGTTGCAAGAGAGATGAATAAGAATATACTTTCTTTTGGCATCATGCCTTTCAAGTTTGAAAAAGATAGGATATTTTTTTCAGGAGTATCACTAAAGAGACTAAAGACAAAATCGGATTGTACCGTTGTAATTGATAACGATGCGTTACTTGATAGCAATCCTGACCTTACTCCTGATAAATGCTATACTATAACAAATGGAGCTTTGCTTGAAGTCATAGCATCATTAAAATCTGCAACATTTCCATCCAGATTAAATATACTTTCTACAAGTAAAGAGGATCAAGATATTCAAACATCATTAAGAGATTCTATCAAAATGCTTTACGAGGATGCTCCTCCAAACAGTGTCAAAAGCACTATGTTATACGTAATGGGAGGAAACAAAGTTTCTGTTGGAACTTTAAATTCTATGATAAACACAATTAGCGGCATCTTCAACGATGACACTACTCAAGTGAGTTTGTCTGTTGTGTCAGGTGAAAAATCTAAAGTTGTTTTGCTAACTTCAATAGATGGTGAAACAAGGTTTGATAGTTACGATCCTCTTGGATTCATTCCAAACCAAAATGTCTTGGATTGGGAATTTCCAGAGTGCAGCATAAAAGTAGATCTTAACTTAACACAACTAGAATAGATTTTTAATCTTTCTTTGTAACTTTATTAGAATTTTATTCCTTAGGTTTCTCTTCAGCTTTCTTTTCT
>CAZHDX010000062.1:0-4492 GCA_964531195.1 uncultured Nitrosopumilaceae archaeon | reverse complement strand
TTTGGTTTCTCTTCAGCTTTCTTTTCTTTTGGTTTCTCTTCAGCTTTCTTTTCTTTTGGTTTCTCTTCAGCTTTCTTTTCTTCCTCATATTTTGAAATTAGAACATTTCCATCATCATCCTTTGTCAATTTTACCCGTATCTTTCGTGGAGGATGTCGTATTCCTCTTGCCCATACTAGATGGCTAACATCTTCTTCGATCTTGACATTTTCTGATTTCATATGACGTGTGGCAAATTCTCTAATCATGTTGATTGCCCTTTTTGCTCTTTGATTATTTGGAGAAAGTAATACCTTTCCTAAATTTATCGTGTAAACACGTTCAAGAGATTCTTCTGACATTTATCCCACTCCCACATCAGTTCTGCGCCATTGTCTTCTCTTAGGATTTGAACGGACCTTTCTTTTTGTTCTAACTACAACCCAAGTCGGTACCGGTGAACTTTGCTTTAGTTTTTTCATCAAACGGATTTTCCGAGGAGCAGATTTATGTGCGGCCATAAAAACTTGAACTAATAGACCTCTTTTTAAATGAATCTCATGCATTCTGTAAAATTTATTACCGAAAATACTAGAGTAAACTATTATTTGATAATATGTTCATAATTTGTTTTAACATTCTTGCAGACGCACCCCAAATCAAATGATTTTGATATCTAAAAGTATACATCTCTTGAATTGATTTATGAGCGGGATCTGGATCGTCTTCTACTGTCTGCAGCAGTGGAATGAGCGGAATATGCAATACTTTTTCTATTTCTGAGTTTGGAGAGAGTTCTGGTTTTTCTTCCAAGACACAAATAAACGGAACTATCATGAAGCGGGAATTCAATGTAGTGACGGGCTTAATTTGACCAATGATTTGCTGTGGTCTCACATCAAGATTCATCTCTTCTCTTGTTTCTCGAAGAGCTGTTGATAAAACATCATTATCATCTTGTTCCCATGTGCCACCAGGGAAGGATATCTCACCTGCATGATGGTTCATAGTTTTTGGTCTTTCTGTCATGATTATAGTGGGTTCTTTTCCATAAATCAATATCAATACTGCAGCAAGTTTTGTTGTACTATCATTTTTTACTGTTGGCACAATATTAGTAGATAAAGCATTTTTGAGTAATTCTATTTCCAATTACACTATTAAGAGATAATTATTATTTGGTGTTATCGTTTTAGATGATTAATATTCTCCAAATAATATAGGATTTATTATAAAACAAAATATTCTGCCTCAGGATGATGTACAACTATAGCTGCCGTAGATTGATCTGGAATAATTTGACCTGCCTCAGTAAGTAACATACTTGACTTTTCAGGTTCTAATAATTTCCATACTAAATGATGTTGTGAAACGTCTGGGCAACTTGGATAACCCCAACTGTATCGTAGGCCTCTTTTTGGTCCAATTTGCAGATCATTTCTAATGTTCTGATTAATCCATTCCGCCATAGCTTCTGCAGTTTCGACAGCAATACCGTGCAAATAATATGCATCAGTATACTTGTCTTCTTTGTTCCATTTTTCAATAATTTCAGAAACCTTGTTGCCAACTGTTACTGCTTGAAACGCAACAATATCGTCCTTGCCAAAATAATCTGAAATGCAAAGATGTTTTGCTTTTGTCGATCTTGGAAAATCAAATATTACCTCCCCCTCAGGATAATCAACTACTAGTTTTCTGTCTCTAGAAGCACATTTGAAATAAGCATAAACAACATGTGGTTCAAAAAGATCATTTTCAATAATTTTTCTCTTCCATTCATCAAGTAATATTTCATGTTCTTGTAGTGATTCCTTTGCCATATTTCCTCGCAGACCCCATGATAAAACAAATAGAGATTTTTTATTAAGAAATTTCCAAACTTCTTGTAGATTAATTTGTCTCGGCTCAAACCTAATTTTTTTATTTATGTGTGGTGCAACTGGCGGTGGAACTGGTTTTATTTCGCTACGAGGGATCTCATCAATAGATTTTATAATAGATGATTCAGTCCAATTCTCAAGTTTTATTTGCCAATCAGTAAGAAATTGTTCTTTTTCATTTGAAACAAGCTTGTCCATCGTTTTTAGGCCATCAAACATACTTTTACAGTAAAATGTACCTGGTTTGTAAATTCCTCCTTCTTTTGCGATCCTATTGATATAATTGGAATTAATTGCAGCACCTCCACAGAGTATCGGAATATTCATATTATTTTTTCTCGCATGCTCGACAAAGAATTGCATTTGTTTTGATGTAGAAACTAAAAGTGCAGATAATCCTATGGCATCAGCTTTTACTTCATTAATTTTTTCCAAAAATTGTTGGATTGGAACTTGCTTACCAAGATCATATACAGTATAACCATTATTTTCAAAAATTGTCTTTACTAGATTTTTTCCTATATCATGAACATCTCCATATACGGTACCTAGAACAAGTTTTCCTTTAGTAGTACCCTCTTTCTTTAGGAGATATTTCTCAAGTTCTCTTACCGCAATTTTCATGCACTCTGCTGATTTTAACACGAATGGTAAGATGAGTTCTCCTGCGCCAAATTTATCGCCAACCTCTTTCATGGCTGGAAGTAAGTCATCGTTAAGTGTTTGTATTGCGGCATTATGTGTAATTTCCTTTGGCGCTTTTATACTCAAAACATTATTTTCTGCAACCAATTCATGTTTTTGTGAAATCTTTTCTGCAATTGCATTAACAATATCATTTTCGATTCCATCCTTAAGCCTATTTATAATTCTAAAATTAGATCTTTTACCAGCGTTCCATGAGGGATCAAATTCAACTCTTTTTGCAGAAATGTTTTTTGTAGATGTTGAATTTTCAAAATAGGATATTAAATCGGCAAGAGCATTGGGATGTAGATTAAAGATTAGATCTTCTGCAAGATTTCTTTCTTTTTCACTAATCTCAGAATATGGAATTACATCCTTTGGATTAATTATTACCGTATCAAGTCCATATTTTATAGCGTGATACAAAAATACGGCATTTAGCACTTTCCTTGCATTAGGTGCAAGTCCAAAACTTAAATTGCTTAGACCAAGAGTAGTAAATGAATTTGGAAATTTTTTTTTAATTAATGCTATTCCTTCTAGTGTATTTTTTCCGGCATTCTGAAATTCTGGCTCTCCAGTAGCAAGTGTAAAAGTCAGAGCATCAAAGATAAATTGACTTTCTTGTAGACCATATTTTTTTCCTGTTTCAAAAAGAAGTTCTGCAGTTTCTAATTTTTCAGTAGGCGTTTTAGCCATTCCTTTTGGACCTATGCACATGGCAATAGCCGGAACTCCATACTTTACCATCATCGGAGCTAACGAATGGAATCTGTTTCCATCGCCTTCCAAATTTATCGAATTAATAATAGGCTTTCCTGGAATCTGTTCAAGAGCTGCTGCAATTACTTTTGGTTCAGTCGAATCAATAACTAAGGGAGCGTCGATTTCTAGGCTCAGTTGTTTTACAAGTTTTTTCATAAACTCTAGTTCATCAGAACGCTCTGTAGTTGCAACGCAGACATCAAGACAGTGAGCGCCTTCTTCAACTTGAGATTTTGCTAAATTTAATAATTCATCGAAATTATTGGCTAATACGGATTCTTTTGCTTTTTTTGAACCTTGTGTATTAAGTCTCTCACCTATAATCAAAGGTGGTGGTATTTGTTTAAGGTCAATTGCTTTTAATGCAGAACTTATTCTTGGAGATTTCAATATGCTATTTGTAAACTGAATTTTCTAAATACTTAGCGTTTATTGTCTGCTTTTTCATCAATTATTTTTCTAAATTCTGAGATATGAGATGGATTAGTACCGCAGCAACCACCTATAATTCTGACGTTAGAATATCGTGAGATAAAATCATTGAGAGATTTTGTCATTTCACGTGACGACATTTTGTAAACTGCTTTACCATCTTGGTTTTCTGGCATGCCAGCATTTGGTATTACAAGTAGTGGTAGATTATTTTGCTCGTTTAGCCATTGTATACTTGGTGTCATTTCTACAGGTCCAGTAGAACAATTTAGTCCAAAAACATCGATCCCCATATCTGACACTGTTGTATATGCAGATTGAATGTTGGTTCCTAGCAACATTTTTCCATATTGATCTAATGTCACGTTTGCGATTAGTGGAATTTTCTTCCCAGTTTTCTCCATAGCAATATGACTTGCTTCGATTACAAGTTTAACTTCTAAGATATCTTGACTTGTTTCGATTAACAATGCATCAACTCCACCTAATATAAGACCCTCTGCTTGTAACTCGTAAGCTTCTTTAATTTCATTAAGAGGCTTTTGCCCAAGTGTTGAATCGTTAGAGCTTGGTAAAAACCCTGAAGGCCCCATAGTTCCAATTACATATCTTGGCTTGTCAAGAAATTCTTGAGCTACATCTATTGCCAGTTGCGCAATTTTTTTATTCCATTCTACAGTTTTTTCGCCGTAACCATATTCTTCTAGTTTCAGTTTATTTGCTCCAATTTTATTAGTTTCTATACA
>CAZHDX010000061.1:0-8395 GCA_964531195.1 uncultured Nitrosopumilaceae archaeon | reverse complement strand
AGCTACTGTTCAAGAGGTTCATAGAAATATTGAACGACTGGTAGATGCTGATTTGATAAAAAAGGACAAGGACGGCTATTTTGATTTGACGACATATGGAAAAACAATCTGCACTCAGGTCCCATCTTTAATTTTTTTATCAAGTAATAGAAAATATTTTGAAAACCATGACTTTGGTGATATTCCAATGAAATTCATTCAGAGGATAGGGGCGCTAGCGGGAGGTCAACATGTGAAGGGATTTGTAAAGGTCTTGGAACAATGGAAATTAATTTATAAAAACGCTGATGAATATATTTACCAAATTTTTACCGAAGTTCCCTTGGATTTAATTGAACCTCTTTTAAACAGAGTTAAAAAAGGAAGCAAATTAAACTATATTTTTTCAGAATCTGTTATAGTTCCAAAGGGTAGAAAGGACCTACTATCCAAGCTTGGAATGAAAAGTCTGTTAGACAAAGGAATAGTTGAAAGAAAGATGAAAAAAGAGGTTAATGTGGTTGTTGTCTTGAACGAAAAGGAAGCATGTGTTGTCTTTCCTACTCTTGATGGTGCTGCTGATATGAGTCAGATGTTCTATAGCAAAGATCAGCACTTTCATGAATGGTGTCTTGATTACTTTAGGTATTGCTGGTACGGTTCAGGTTCATTTCAGGAAGAAAAGCTAAAGGAATAATACCATAGCAGACGAATTGTTCATAGATTTATTTCAAGCAGCAATCTAATTTTTGTAATGCTTCAATCAAGTCTATATTACCTCCACTGTCCTAATTGCAAGAATTCTTTAGATGTAGAAATATTTGAACGCTCTCAGGAAATTAAAGAAGGTTTTCTTTTTTGTGCCAAATGTGAAAAACAGTATCCTATAATATTGAATATTCCAATTTTATATTCTAATCTAACTTCATATTTGGCTAGCAGATCTCAATTAGGAGGATTTCTCATTAATATTGCAAGAAATGAAAAAATAAAATCGTTTGTTAAGCATAATTTAAAAATAGGCAACCCCTCATCTGATTTAATTCCATTAGAAAAAAGATGGGTAGTTACCTACAAAAACAGTATAAAATCAAAATTTTATTCTCATGTAAAAAATTTTCTAACAAAAATTCCTGGACAGGAACTTGCTCTAGAACATGGATGTTCAATAGGATATGTTACAAAGTATTTGTCGTCAAAAAATAATACTGTGTTTGGAATAGACCAATCATTTTTTGCAATTGTCGAGGCTAAAAAAAATAATTATAGAAATCTTGATTTTTTTGTAGCAGATTCATTAAATCACCCATTTGGTGAAAATAAATTTGGATTAATACTAGGATTAAACCTTTTAGAATTAATTGAGCCTCTTGATTTATTGGATGTTATTGCAGCACAGAGTAATGATAGTATTTTAATTTCTGATCCATATGATTTTGAACGGGGATCGAAATCGGTAAAACATAAAGTTGATTCTGTTTCCCTCAGGGAGGAGATCAAAAAAAGAAGATTTCATATTGTGCATGGACAAAAACCAAAATTTCTTCCTTGGAAATTAAACATTAATTCCCGCCTAAGCCTTCATTATAAAACAGATTTGATTTATGCAAGAATCCATAAAATTTAATCAATCTGTAGATTTTAAATTAAATTCTCAACCTTTAGACTTCCATCCTATTTGTCTAATTAAGAAAAATCTGTCTCAAAAATATAAAAATTACCAACTCGCAGAATTTAAGGTAGAGACATACTAATGAAGTAAACCTTGTTATTTCCACTTATAGGAGGATCCATTTTTATATTGACGAATCTATTTTAGAAAAGTGGTAGGGGTTTGGAATTATCAAATTTTTTGAATGGTTTGAATATTGACGAATTCTTAGACTTTTTCGCTGAGGAGAGAGTTCTTTGAAAAGGATGCTCAACTCGGTTCTAATATTTGGTGCAATTATAACCATAGGTTTATTCTTGATTAATAATGGAACAGCCAATGCTGACTCTCAAGTATCTGTAATACAGATTGGTGATCCAGATCATGTTGCAAAAGGACTTGTATCCACTACAGTTGATGGTGGTCCTGATGAAATCCCAGGAATTCATCCCGTACTGTATTCACTAGCAAGAGATGATGATTTTCTTAGAACAATTGATCCAAATAATAGTGGAATTACTACCTCTACTACTCAACTTTCATTGTCTTTAGATCTATGTGATGGAATATGCCCTGTTACAATTTCTGGTGGTAATGGTTTGGCAAAAGATCCAATTTCAGGCAAACTTTATGCAATACTAAAAGTTGACACTTGTAACGATGGGTGTTATGAAAAACATCTTGTCACAATTAACGCAACGTCTGGAAACGCAACTGAAATTGGAGAAATAGGTATCGATTATGAAGGATTAGCCTTTAATTCCACTGGAACTTTATTTGGATTATCTGCAAAGGGAACTGAAACACCAGCTCTTTTATCTATAATCAACACAAACGATGCAACAATTACTCCATTTATTGATGTAATCACTGGCAACAGCACTGATGAAGCAATTGCATTTAATCCCGACGATGGCTTTCTTTATCATGCTTCTGGTGGAGGATTAATAGATAGTGAAGTATCTCCTTTATTTTTTGAAAAAATAGACTCTACTAGTGGAACAAGAACTTCAATCGAGGTAAGTCCAAGTGATACTATATACAATAGGCATGTTGCTGGAATCACATATTCAGCAAATGACCATGCATTTTTCTGGACAGATACTCTAGTTGGAGATACTCTTTTCAAAGTAACTCTCGTGGGTCCCTCAATCACAAATACTGTAAACAATACCTCACCAAAATGGGGATTAGATCATGTTGGTGCATCTGGTAATGCTACTGGTTTTGCGGGTAAATCAATTTTGATACAATGGGGAGATGGATTGAGTGATACGATTCCTGGCGCATCACCTTGGGGTCCTGTTTCTCACATCTATAATTCCGCAGCTGTTGGTACACATACTGTTAATGCAACCTTGATTGATTCGTTATCTTTGCCAGAAGCCACAAGCGCGAATACTGAAGTGATAGTACAAAAACACAGTACGACACTATCACTAAATCAACTTGGAGATGTAGTGGCAGGAACAGGAGTAAGCGCTATTGGAAATCTAACTGATCTTGATAATAATCTAGGAATTGACGGCAAACAAATTACTTTTGCTGGAACAGGTGCTACAGGTATCATACCTCCAGTTAATACAAGTGGAATTACATTTTTTGATTCTACTGGCATGATAGTTGATTCTTGTCCTGCGTGTACGCCTATGCTTGGTAGCTCCAAAATATTGCATTTGCACAGCAACAGCATCATAGGATTCCCCAATGGAACAATTGGAGTTGCAATTACACTACAGGATATGGGAACAAATGGATTTCAAATAAGAGTAACAAATGGACTTGGGGTTCAATCACTGTATTCTGGTTCTGCATCTTCTCCTGACATTACAGTATTTTCACCACCCTCAGATCCTGATGGAATTGCTAGCATCGAGATAACCTCCATAACAGGGGGCAATCCTGGTCTCTTTGGAATCTCTGAAATCAAAACTGCAAATCCAGGAGGAGATCCAACCACTATTTATGACACCGGAGTCGGTAATGTTGCTCTTGGAACTTACAGCAATCTTGAAGTTCTCGCCGGTTCTTACTCTTCAATAGGACCGACATCAAGTGTTGTCACATCAGGCTTGACAGTTCAAGCCAGTTTTGCAGGAGATGCTGTATACTCTGCTTCATCAAGTAGTATAGTTTCCTACTCTACAATAATACCTACCTTTGGTGTTGGTGGAACAGAAACTTCAGGTATCGTTACAAAAACTGCAACGCCATTTACAACAGTCTTTTGTTCGAATCTAGATCCAGATACTGACCGGGATAGTTTATGTAATAGCTGGGAATCTGGTCCGGGAGTTCCATATACTGTAGGTGCAAACACATTCCACTATCCATTAACTGGAGCTAACCAAAATCACAAGGACATATTTGTTGAAGCAGATGCAATGAATGGAGTTTGGTCTGCAACATATCAAAATTCAATAAATGATGTTATTACTGCATTTACCAAGGCACCCTTAACCAAAGCTTTACAATTGCAACAAAAGAACCCTGATGGAACAAATGGAATTAATCTACATGTGATAACAGATGAAACCAATCTACACAAGACAAATGCATTAGCTGTATGGACAGATACTGATACAAATCAAACAAATGATTACTTTTCAATCAAGGCATCTCACTTTGGTACCGCTTTGGAACATCCATCACTAGGAGGAACACAGGTAAACGGTCCTGCATCCTCACCTGCCAGCCTGGCAAAGACTATCACAATATCTGGATTAACACTGACAACACCTACACTCGTCACTAAAGGCGATAACCTAAATTCAGCGGCGCAAGGAACGATTACAATCGTCCAGACTGTAAACTTTGGTGCGGCTGTAACAATTACAACACCTATTGCTTCCCCTGTACAAACAGGTGCTGCAGCTGGCATTGCATGGGGTGTGCCGTCTACAATAATTTCAGCGGGCGCAGGTACAGCACAGCAAACGATTACAACTACAATTCCATTTACAACTACAGGACCTGTGACTGCTGCAAATGTAGGTACAATATCAATTACATTACAACTTAGTGCCAGTACTACAACCGCATCCGTAGCGACTGCTCTCAATAGCCCGTCTGTCTCTGATACATTGTTGCAGGCAAAAGCACAAGCATATCGTTATGCTTTATTTGTTGATTGTCTAGTATCTTGTGGAGCAGGAACAAATCCATCTGGTCTTGCAGAACAGACTGGTACTCCTAAAGCTGGAAATGATGTGATAGTTGGATTAGGTCCTGAAAGTGGATTTACTTTAAACCAAAATAATATTGCTGGTACTTTTATGCATGAACTTGGTCACACCTTGGGATTGCAACACGGTGGCCCTCAGTACACCTATGTTGGAAGCACAAAGACACTTTCACCTGATTCATCACAAAACTGCAAGCCAAACTATGAAAGTGTCATGTCATATTCAAGACAATTCGTAACATATCTTGGAAGCAACTGGATTCTCAATTATTCAAGTGGAACATTTGGCCCATTAACTGAAACTGGACTTTCAGAACTTGCCGGACTTGTTGGCAATCCTGCTATACTTTCACATTCTCCTGCAATAGTATATGGATATAATTCGGGTGGAGGAATTTACAAAGGAACAACTAGCGCCACTGTAAATTCTGGACTGCCAAATCCTGGAATTGATTGGGACAAAAGCGGTACTGCTCTTGGGACTGGATTGAGCTTGCCAATCCAAGATCTTGGATTTACTGGTTGCAGTACTGCAACTCCATTATCGGCTCCAATAAACGACTACAACGATTGGTTGAATCTTAATTATAATTTTACAGCTACAGGTTCGTTTAACGGCATTTATCCAAATCCGATTTATATTCCAGAGGTAACGCAACAAATAGTACAGCAGCAATTACTCCAAGTTACGCCGCACTTTATCACAAAGTGGGGCTCATTTGGTGACGCTAATGGACAACTCAAACTCCCATCAGGTGCCGCAGCAGACTCTTCAGGTAATGTCTATGTTGCAGATACAGGAAACAGCAGAATTGAGAAATTTACAAACACCGGAACCTTCATCACAAAGTGGGGCTCATTTGGAACAGGCAACAACCAGTTTAAACTTCCAACAGGAGTTACAGTAGATTCCTCAGGTAATGTCTATGTTGCAGATACAGGAAACAGCAGAATTGAGAAATGGGCACCGTAATAATTTAGAATATTTAGAATTGTTCTATAGCAAATTATAACATAACGCTAAGCTTGAATACGTGAACTCATCATAAATCAATATTGCAAACTAATCAAACTGTAAAACAAAATAATGTGGTGTCAAGGGCAAGAAAGATTGCTGAAATTCTTGGAATACTCGCTGAAGAAAATCGCAACAGAGAATGGCTACTAAAAGAGATCAAAAAACACAATCTGAAAATTTCAACAAAAACAGCATGGAACAGCTATGAGATACTCAATCGTTGTCCGAATAATTTTGTGACAAATTTATACATTGTATTAAAAAGACAAATAAAATCCGGATTTGATGAAGTTAAAACGCTGACTAAAACATATCACTGGCTCTTTACAGATATTGTAGGAGGATCAAATCCCACCATACCAACAAAAGAACAGGTAAGAAAGATTGTTGTTTTAAATGAACTCATGGCAAGAACAGAAACCTTTCGTAATAGAGATTCTCGATCCACAATAATACTGCCAGTTGGAGATGGCGTTGCTATAGGTTTTGATGACAGTCCTGAAAAACCTCTCTTGCTTGCAATTGAGCTTCATAAAGCGTTATCCAGATACAACCACTCAACTAGCAGTGAAACTTTTTCAATTCGAATCGGAATAGATATGGGTCCAGTATATTTTGTAAAAGATTTAAACGAAAAAAACAATGTATGGGGTCCTGGAATAATTCTGACAAGACGTGTCATGGATTTATGCGGACCAATGAATATTTTTGCCTCTGCAAGAATAGCAGACGATGTCCGCAAACTTTCTCCTGAATATGGAAAGATTTTACATCCAATTGGAAATCATTCAATAAAACACGGTGAGGAGCTTTACATCTACAACATTTATGGAAGTGGATTTGGAAACAAATCTGCTCCTAGAAAATCCAAGGTCGCTGAACTAAATCTAGAACGTGATTTAAGGAAACAAAATAACTTTTCATTTAATGAAATTGAATTAAACCTTGAAGTTCTTGATCCAAAAACAATGCTTACACGACATGTATTAATCTGGAAAGTAGTAAATAATTCGAAAGAACCTAAACACCATATCTTTTATCCCCTTGATGGCGATGTACCAAAAGAATTTGGAGATTTGAATGTCAAAGTAAAAGACGACTATGAAAATACACTTGAGATATTGAGCGTAAATGTTAACAAACCTTTTCACAAGGAATTCATTGTGCAATTAAATAAACCATTAAAACCAAAGCAAAAGAAGACAATTATCTTGCAATATGACTGGGAAGAACCTGAAAGGATTTATTTTTATAATCTGACATCAGGATGCAAACATTTCGGATATTCACTAACAGCCAATAAAAATGTCCAGCTATCTCCAACAATACTCAAAGTTGATCCTGAAACAGGTTCAAAATCAAACGCAATTCCTTCGCCTGAAATTACAATTGTAAAGGATAAAACGGTAGTATTTTGGTCAAAAGATGAATTGATATCTGATGAAGTTTACCAGTTTGCCTGGTAAAACTCAAAATATTATTTTATATTTTTAAGAATTTTGAATTGAAAACCAGAAGGTTGAATAAAGAAACAGACCCATGGTGATTCAATTGCAAGCAAGACAAAAAGATGATATCTCTGAGAACAAAATCAAAAAGATAGGAGAGGTGCTGGGTCTCTTAGAGGAGACTCACAAAGATAAGGATTGGATTTTAAAACAAATAAAAAAACATAATAAAATTTCCATCAAATCAAACAAAGACAGTTATTCTATTTTGAATTCTTGTAATCTAAACATTGTTGATGAACTTCTTAGTACTCTAAAGGGAATTGATATTGCAGTGCCTGAAGGAATTGAGATGAAAATATATCATTGGTTTTTTAGTGATATCGTTGCAGGTTCTAACCCATTAATTCCTACAAAAACACAGGTGAACAAAATAATGGCGCTAAATTCGCTCATTAGGCAAACAGAAGCTTTTAAAAAAAGGAATAAAATCAAGACGATAATTTTACCTACTGGAGACGGTCAAGCAATTGGATTTGGAGATGACTCACAAAGGCCATTGTTGTTATCGATACAGCTTTACAAATTGCTAAACAAATACAATGAATCAAAACGAAGTAAAGAGAAACTTCTCTTAAGAATTGGAATAGAGTCTGGTCCTGTCTATTTTGTAAAGGATCTGGAAGGAAAAAACAATGTGTGGGGATCAGGTATCATAATGGCAAGACGGGTCATGGATATGGCAGGTGACACACAAATCTTTGCAGGAGGAAGGATAGCGGAGGAATTGATAAAACAATCTCAAAAATATAAAGAAATGTTTCATCTTGTGCAAAACTATGAAACAAAATATGGAGAAAATGCATCTATTTTTAATGTCTATGGAGAAGGATTTGGCTCAAAATCTGCGCCAATCAAGCCTAAAAAAACACTACAGATAGAACGTAAAGTCAAGGCAACGGGCAATTTCAAATTCAACTCAATTGAAGTAACCATTGATGTTACTAATTCAACCTCAATGAGTTCTCATCATACATGGTTATGGGATATTACTAATATTTCAAAAGAGAAGAGAGATAGAATATTTTATTTTATTGATGGACAGGTACCAAAAA
>CAZHDX010000060.1:0-8438 GCA_964531195.1 uncultured Nitrosopumilaceae archaeon | reverse complement strand
TATTTTAATGCGAAAAATATTTCCGTCTTTCGTTTTATATTCCCCTATGAAATTAATTAAAGAAGAGCCACGTCTAACGAGACTTCTTAAGAATTCTTTTGCATATTCATATCGTTTGAAAATTGTTGTAGCTGTTTCTCCTTCTACTTTGTTTATTTGGAAATACAATTTGAATTGATGTTGAGAAGGATCCCCTTTTACTATGTCAAACAAAGTGACTTCTACTACTCTACCTATTGCGCTTGAATCATCTGTTACGGGAATGTAAGCTATAGGTACATTATTGAAAGCCGATGGAGCAAGTACTGTTACCCACTTTTTCTCTCTCCATTTGTCTTTTACTCTGCCTGTCTTTTGACGTGCCAACTATGATCGACGTTTATAGCCAAAATATAAGTTGTACGACCTTTAGATTACACTTTTGTTGAGATATTTTTGTAAAACCTTTGGTATTGCAATATGCCCATCTTTGGTTTGAAAATTTTCCATTAGTGCAACAAGAGTTCTTGTGGTAGCTACAAGTGTACTGTTTAAAGTATGAACATATTGAGTTTGGTCATTAGTTCTATCACGAAATCTTATCTTAAGTCTCCTTGCTTGAAAGTCAAGGCAGTTTGAACAAGAAACTATCTCACGATAGTGATCTTGACTAGCCATCCAAACTTCAAGATCATATGTCTTTGCAGAAATTTTTCCAAGATCCCCACTTGAAAGAATCACTATTCTATAGGGCAGTTCTAGTTTTTGATAAAATTCCTCTACATTAGATAACATTTTTTCGTGTTCATTCCATGATTCTTCCGGTTTAGAAAAAATAAATTGTTCAACTTTCTCGAATTGATGAACACGAAAAATACCTTTTTGATCTCTTCCATGTGCTCCCGCCTCCTTTCTAAAACATGGGCTAATGCCTGCATATCTTAAAGGTAAATCTTTCCCTTCTAAAATTTCATTTGAATGCATTGAAGCTACCGCATGTTCGGAGGTACCAATTAGATACAAATCATCATTTTCAATTTTATAAATCACATCCTCAAAGTCCTGCGCAATTATTGCTCCTTCCATAGATGCCTGATTTATCAAGTAGGGTGTTTGAATTGGTATGAATTTTTTTTCAGAAAGAAAATCCAATGCGTATTGAATTAATGCCTGATTTAATTTTACAAGATCATTTTTTAGATAGTAAAATCTAGCTCCAGCAACTTTTGCTGCCCTTTCCAAATCTAAAAGTTCACGATCTTGTGCTACGTCTATATGATTCTTTATTTTAAAATCAAAAACTGGAATTTTTCCCCATTTTTTTATTTCTTTATTTGTAGCGCTATCCTTTCCTATGGGAACTGATTCATCAAGTAAATTAGGAATCGAGAGAATCAACTTTGAATAGTTTGATTCTTTTTTGGCTTGAGTATTCTCAAAATCTGTAAGTGCTTTTGATATTTCTCGCATCTGTAAAATAAATGATCCAGCATCTTCATTGTTTTTTTTCTTTTTTGCAATCTCCAACGAAATATCATTCTTTTTTTTGCGTAATTCGTCAGTTTTGATTATAAGATCTCGTCGTTCTCTGTCTAGTTTTATTAATTCTTCTAAAGGAAAATCAACGTTTCTATCTACGAGCATTTTTCTAATTTTATCTGGATACTCTCTTAGAATTTTAGGATCAAGCATTAGGATGTCACTCTTATGACCAGTTGAACATGTTCAAGTACTTCATCAATAGTAGAAATTAATGTTCGTATATTTCCTTTACCTTGAAATGTAATCACAAGAGATCTATCTCCCCTTTCAATTTCTACAGATAGATTTTCTGGAAAGTTTACATTGTCTGGCACTAGTGCTTTTTGTACCGTATTAGATTTTTGATCTGTAAGATTATTCAGAAAGACTTGTACCTTGCACTCCAACGACATTTTCTTCTAAACAATCTAAGAATTCGTCTAATTTGTCTTTAGTTATTCTAGCACCTGCAGCTGCTGCATGACCACCGCCAACTCCCGAAACTTTTGACGCACAGGTCCTCATGAGCAATCCTAAATTAACTTCGGATTTGCATCCCGTGGATTTTCGTGATGAAAATTTTATAGTTTGATCTTCACCATCTGTTCTCAGTATGATTATCTTACCCAAATTTTTTTGAGATCCACCAAGAAGTGAAGATACTGCACCTGTCATATTTTCTGATACTAGACCTTCCCCATTTATCATTACGAAAGAACCGTTATCGACTATCCTCCATCGTTCACTTGATAGAGTATTCATATAGTTACGTAACAATGTACGATATTCTAAAAGAATATTCTCTCCTTCTTCCAGCATTTTTGTTCTGTCACCCATACAAATTGCAATTCCTACTCCTGCCTTGCGAATTCGACCACAAGAGTTTAGCATAGTAGAAAATTCCCTGGCATCCCGCAAAAAGCTTCGTTTATCTTCGCCGGAGAGAGTATAAGTATATCCTATAAGATCATCCATAATATCGGTAGCATTTTTGCTTGTTATGAATTTGGAAATTGTTTGAAGGACACTTCTTTTTTCATCCTCAGTAAGCTCTGCTGGAACACGCCATCTGTTTCCGTCTTTTAATTTTATTCCTGATGAATTTAATAATGACAAACATGCATCTCGATTCCAAGTTAAACCTTCTATAAAAGGATGTGATGTAAAAGCAAGAGCATCTGGTAATGGTCTTGTTTCCCTCCCCACTAATAATATGTCAAGATCAATTTCAACCTGGCCATTTTTTTTAGCAGTAGATGCAATATCTAAATTAATTCCAGAAAATGATTTTTTTTCACCTTGATCTTGTCTATCCCCAAGGGCAGCTACAACAGCTAACCATGCAAGATCTGTATTTTCTTTGTGTATTGCATTAGAAACTAAATACGCCATACCTCCAGCAGAAACTTCTAAACCCCCATCAATTCCGTATTTCCAAGCATTAATTACTTGTTCGTTATCTAATTCTTCATCTGGAATTTGATGATGATCAACAACCATCCAATTTTCTTCTAATTCGGCATCAAGTTCTTTTGCGAATCCTCCTCCAAGATCAGTAATTATGTGAAATTCTCTGGAATCATTTTTCATTTTTTTGATTAAATTCTTATTAAATTCATTTACTGTACGAACTGTACACTTGGCACCTGATCTAATGAGAGATTTTGTAACAATACTTCCAGATGTAATTCCATCACAATCAAGATGATTTATTACAGAAATATTCTTGCCTGACTTTACACAATCTGAAACTTTGTCATGAAAAAAAGAAAGTGCTGCATCAAGCTTATTTGACATTACTCGAGTTGAGCTATAACTGACTTATATTTCCAAGTTTTTGGAATCCGTCCTATTTTTTTATAATAAGAGGAAAGTCGATGAACCTTTGCTTCTAATAGTTCAAGAGATCTTACATTCCGTCTATCTGATGTGTGAATCTTTAGATGTTTTTGTAATCCCAACGCCTTATTCACAATATTATTCAGATCTTCCGGCATCTCTGGTTTGATACCTTTCTGAGCAAGTATTTCAGTAATAGATTTTTTGACAATCTGTTTAGTTATTGGAATTGCATGCTGATCTCTGAGCTTGACTCCTATTTCGCTTGTTTTCAATCCCTCTCTTGCATATTTTAAAACCAACTCTTCAATTTCCTCTGGTTTCTGTTTTATCCAGGCTGGTGCACTTGGCGTAACGGGTCTTATTGAATGCGATTGTCCATGTCTGTGTGAATGCATTCTACCCATATGACGCATGACTTTCTAGCAAAACATAAACGTTACTTGAGAATTCACGTATATTTTCGATATTTGACACAAAAGTTAAATATGAACGAACTTGCATTTCAAGACAGGTGCTTTATGTGAAAAAACCTATCATAATTGGCGCAGTTCTACTGAGCCTATTTGCCGCATCTGCATTCCTACCGCTAGCTGCAGCACAATACAGCAACGGTCCAGGAGGAGTAACACTGGAAGAACAATTGAAACTAGCAAGAGCTAAAATAGCTGATGTGCAAGCACATCCGCATACAGGATCTGGTACTCCTGTCCTTGACGCAACTGGTGTAATCGGTGCATCAATAGTAGTAGGTGCAGTATTTGGTGGAATTTTCCTCGCATTCGTAGTAAAGGCAAAACAAGCCAAGAAAATGACACACTAAATCTTTTTCCTTTTTATTATTTTTATTCCTCTACCAGAGAATATCTTAGGATCTACTTTAACAGAAATGTATATATCAGACATAAAATGTTTTGATACTTGATGAGCGCTGTATTTGCTATGCTCGTGGGTATGCTGTCGAACTTTGTAGGTCAAATAGGTCCAAACTATGACCCATTATTTTATGATGTTATGACTTACATCTTTGCGACCATAATGTTTGCAGTATTCCTCCTCGGAGTAATTGCATTCTGGCTCAGAGTACATGGATTGGGCGGAGATACCCGAGAAAGATGGGTTTCTGAGCTTGACAAGCACTTTGAGAAAGAAGGCATAGGTTTGATACCAGACAACGGAAAATACTGGTAAATTCCATTCTTTTTCCTTATTTTTAATTAACCACTTGATAAAAGCTAAGTACCTGGTGGAGTAAAACTTGGACTCCCATTCTCTGCAGCTTTTGAAACGAATTCCGCTCTATAATGTGCACCCTGTTCAATTAAGGTGTGTATGAAGTCTGAAGATTCTACTCCATTTACAAGGATTCTTGATTTAGTTTCATCCATGTCCCTAAGAGGAAAATTGAATACCCATAGAAAATGACCTATCTCAAAGGGATATTTTTCCTTCCATTCTGCATAAATTACTCCATCATTAGAAAGTGTGTATAGTGATCTTTGGCAACCTTGTGAAAAACCTACTTTTGCTGGGATCTCTTGTTTTTTCCCATCAACGTATAATTCTAGAGTTGCAGAAATTTTATAGTTTTCTTCTTTATTGTTAATACATTGCTTGAGCGGGTTGTCAATGTTAAGTTGGCTTTGTACAACTACACTTAAGACGGCTACTCCTATGGCAATACCTCCGGTAGTTGCTAAGAATTTTATTGTTTTTTTTCGTTTAGCAGGATCGCCCATCCCAGGCCAAATCATTACGATTATTCTAATTATTCGAGTTATAACGATTTGTATATTACTGTGAATTTGATCAAATTCATAAATCGATTTTCTATTAACAGTTGCCTGAAAAGAAATTAAAGCGTGGAATCTCCACGTTTTTTAGAGCCAATGTCTATTGTTTCTGCAATGTCAGTCACGAAGATTTTTCCTTCACCTGCTGCTCCTGTACTGGCAGCAGAAAGAACTTTTTCTACAATCTTATCGACCAAATCATCTTTTGCTACAACCATAATTGTCGCATTTGCATTAAATGCAGGTCTATAGGAACCAGTTCCTCTTCCACTAGCAAACACAGGTCTCTCAAGCTGACCTCTTCCCTTTGTATCAGATATTGTCAAACCGCCTATTCCTGTTTCTAGTATGGCAGAAGCTACCGCTTCTACTTTAGGTGCTGGAACTACTGCTTCAATTTTTTTCATAATTTAGAACCCAAACCACATATGAATCGCTTTTATTAAAGTATTGCTAAAATTTATACAAAAAATTTCAATTAAAAATAATATCATAAAAAAGAATTTCTAGGATAAAATACCTTTTATAGTTGTAGCACAGACTTCGAGGAGATGTCGGGAGTACAGAAAGTACAAAAAGAAAAAATTTTGGGAAAGGTTCAGGATAAAATCAAAGAAGGAATTGACAATTACAGAGCTGCTGCCGATGCTCCAGCTAAAGTTGATGTCTATGATGTAATAGAACAAGTATTTGCAGTAATTAATCCAAACTTGAAAGATGAAAGTAAAATCTCTGTGGATGAGGTTAGTGGATGTCTTAGGAGTGCATATCTTGATCGTAAAGATCCTGCTGAACGAACACACAAACAAATGATGTCTTCATTAATGGAAAAAAGTGCATTAAGCGTTTTAGAAAAACCCTCTGAAGGAGTAATTGAAATCGATTCCAAACTAAAATTGGTCGGTCGAGCGGATAGGGTAGAAGATGACGTAGTGATGATGTTTAGAACTGCAGAAGAATTACCAGAAATGCCACACGCTGAACATTTTATGCAATTAAATTCCTATTTGTACATGTTTGACAAACCAGAGGGTGTTATAGTCTATTTTGATAAGGATGGTAATGAAATGGAGTTCATTGTTCCAAAAAGCGGGAAACTTTTTGGTGAAACCAAACGAAGAGTACGTATTCTTAACACACTGTTAAACAACAATGTGGTACCTGCCTTAGAACCATCAACAAGATGTATGGGTTGCGCACACAACGAGAAGTGCTATTATCCATCTGAAGATAAACAAAAATGGGGATTCTGGGCTCGCGGTAAGTGGCGTGAATTAAAACCAAAAGATTCTATTTTTTAGTTCTTAATTTTTTTTACCAAATATTAAATCCATCAGGAACTTTAGGAATTCCCATAAGAGAACCAGTTTCTTTATCTCTAATAATTTTAGATCTTTGTGGTACCCAATCATCGGGTGAAACAAAATAAATTCTTTCATAAATCATCAAGATGATATATTTATAAGTTGTAGCTAAGTGTTGTTCTGCAAAACTAAGCAAACTCGTAACAGGAATTAACGGAGATAAATTTTTACCTGGTATTGTTTCTATATTATCATTACTCCAAATAGGATATGGTGAATATTTTGCTCCCTTTGCCCTAAAGAATGATGGTTTAAAAGATATCACTAGACATAATGTAAGGAAGAAAATTCCCGAAAGAAAATAAAGTTGAGCATATGGGTATATGTGAAAATGACTCTCAGAAATAGTACCATATCCTAATCTATTTGCAATTGTTGGAGGTAAATTTTGAAGACCTGCATATTTTGCTTGAATATAATACATGCCAGCATAGGTCATTAATGAGCCAGTTAAGGAAAGAAAAGTTGGTATTGAACCTCTCCAAAAAATACTGAATACAAATAAAGCTAGTAGTGGCAGTGCTAAAAATTCTATTTCCTGTCTTACATTAGGATTAATTTCTGTAGCTATGGAAAAAATAATTTGCAAAATAATTAGAAAAGAAAATGAAAGTACACTAATCAAACCCCAAAATCTACTTCTTGGGGAAAACCATCCTTGGATTGTATCGATAAATGTCCACCTATCTCTATATGGATTCACACTACTCATACCATATGATGGAGACTGTCAGAATTATGTACTTCTATTAATTACTTCCACATCTCTGAATCTTCAATCTTGTTAAGATATGCGCGAGTCTTGTACGGTTTGATTTGGTCTTTATGAAAATACAATATCTTGGTTCCATGTTCAAAAGGTACTACCTCTATAGAATCTGTTGGTTGCATTGAAATTTCTGATTCTTTCAAATATTCGAACAATTCCTCTTTACTCATCTTGAGAAGTTCATCTAGTGGTTTTATTTTAGTAATTCTCAATGATTTAGAATTATTTCACTCTCATATAAAAATAAAAGGTAAAGCAATGAAAAAGATTTTCTTGTTACAAATTTATCAACCTGTAGAGAAATTTAGATTCCAAAATCTACTATATCATTAAACATTTAATTGTTAAATATGACAAACGACGTGCCAAAATAGGTTTGGTTGACACAAAGATTAAGTGGTTTGATGATTTTCTTGGCGTAGGGTACCATTTTTATGATGTACGGCCAAAGATTCTCTTAATTTTTGATCAGAGAAGAAAAATTCCTACTGTATGGAACAAAATAATAAAATATTGGCCAGATGATGAGATAAAAATTAGATTTGTTGAAACCGATGATTCATTTGAATTTGTACTTTACTGTGAGTCTAGGATATTATTGGCAACATGGGTTTTCTTGAAATCTCTCAAAACTTCTGAAAATTACCAGAGATTTAAAGATGATTATGATGGTGCGGCTAACTTTGGACTTGCATTATACAAACCAAAAGGTGATTCATATGAACTTGAAATATTCAAATACAAAAAAAGGATCACTGACATCAAATTCTTAAAAGAATCAGGGTCTGAACAAGATTTTATTGTTAGTAGATCTAGACAGATTTTGCACGGGACACAAGGAGAACAAAAATTAGATTAGAAGTTTTCTTTGATGAAATATAAAATTTAACTCTAGAAAATTAAAAAAAATTCAGATACTTGATTTTAACAAATCTATCCAGGCAGTCCAATCTACATTGTAAAACAAAAGTGGTTGTCTGACGGGATAATTAGTTACACTTTTAGCTATTCCAAAATCATATGATTTTTCTTTTTTATTGGAAGAAAATTTTATTCTCATGAAATTTACTTTTCGTAGTGTAATTTGTGTGACATCTATTATAGATTCTAAGGACAGTATCCAACTTTTTGAATTTTCAGATATGTCCTCATCAAGTTGAGTTTCAGAATAGT
>CAZHDX010000059.1:0-8438 GCA_964531195.1 uncultured Nitrosopumilaceae archaeon | reverse complement strand
GGAAGGCGATGTAAAAATTATTTCACTATACGCTGGAGGCTGTTGAATTTTTACAATTTGATTATTAGTTGACACATATAGAAATTGTATGAAATGTTAGAAATTTTTATTATTTCTAATGAGTAATTGATCCAACTTGGAGAAATTATCAATTTTGAACCTAATGAGATGCAAAATTATATTCTTTTCACTATGCTTTTAACTATCACCGGCTGACTCATAGAATGGCAACAAAAAAGGGCATAGTTCTTACGGCGGTCTCATTGGGTGCAATTACTGCTGCTAGTTTTTTGATATGGATAATACCGCAACAAAATAGTACCAATTTTGTCATTTCTGATTATAATGCTGAGATGAATAGTATCAAAGAAAGGCATCAAACCATAATCAAGGAGATCGATACAGAATTGCAGAATATGGCCTCAGGATCTCTTTCTCCTGATGACTTTATTTCGAGAGCCCAAATATCCTCATCTCAGATCAACTCTTTACTCTCTGAGATAATAGAAAGTAAAGCTCCTCAAGAATGGCGCGAGAGTTATTTCAGTTACGGTGAGAGCCTAAAAAAATATGATGAGTACCTAACTGAGACGATAGTTATTGCAAACAAGATGAAAGAAGGCGTCTCACCAAAAGATCTTAGTAGTGAATTTCAACAACTAAGCGACTTGAAAAAGGAATCAGAGACGCTGGCTACTAAGTCTGTTGAGACAAAACCATGAGAGTATAGAAAATTAAGTCAATTTTTTTAGTAACAATAGTTTGATGATCTAGAAATTAGATTAATTAATAGGAAAAACAGTTTTATCTATACCATGTCAATCAAGGAAACTAATTTACAGAGAAACATAACTGAAGGGAAGACCAGCAAATTACTAGTTATTTGTGTAGACAGAGACGACGATATAGGAGCAAAGGCAGGAGTCGCTACGCCAATAGTGGGCAGAAATGCATGCATCGAAGCTGCACAAAGACTAGCATTAGAAGATCCTGAGGATGCAGATTCTAATTCAATTTTTGCAGCGGTAAAAACTTACGAGGACCTCGTAAGTAAGGGATACCAAGCAGAAGTAATTGTTGTATCAGGAACAGAACATAAAGGAGTAGAAGCTGATGAAAAAATTGTTTTGCAAGTCAAATCAGTTATGGAAAAATATTCAGCAAATGGAGCTGTTATAGTTTCAGATGGTGAGGATGATGAAAGTGTAATTCCAATAATTCAAAATGTATTACCTATTGTTTCAGTCAAGCGAGTTGTCATGAGGGTTAGCAGAAGTGTAGAATATTCATATGCAGTATTTGGTAGATATCTAAAAGCAATTGCTTTTGATTCAAAGTATTCAAAATTTTTCCTAGGTGTTCCAGGAATTTTGCTTTTGATAGGAGGGATTGCAACAGTACTTGGTATGACTAGAGAAATTTTTGCAATCCTAGTAAGTATTCTTGGAGGTGCATTTTTGATTAGAGCTTTTGATGTTGATAGGGCTTGGTCACATTGGACGAAACCGACACCTGCAGGATTTATAAGAATATTTACAATGGTCACCGGAATACTTTTGATTTTAGTTTCTGTACCATCTGGAATAGGTGCAATCAATCCAAATATAATTACTGCAAACCCTGACATATTGAAATTAGCTACAAACAAAGTCGTAGTGGGCACTTTTGTTTCTGGAATGTTACCATTTTTGTGGATGGGTATTGGTTCGATGTTTGGGGGATCGCTGCTAAGCAGCTGGTTCAAGGGAAGCATTAGATCTATAAGTGATATTTTAAGAATAGTCGTTTTGATAACTCTTTATCCCATTGTCTTACAATTCACGACAATTATGACTCATGATGAAAGTCCTTTTTCTCTACTACCGCCTCTGTTGCTTGGACTAGCAGTAATACTGATATCTGCCTCAGTCCTCTTCCATAGATATAGAAGGAAGAAAGGCGGTGAAATGCTATCGGAATAAAAGAAAAGACACTCCATTTTGCAGGTTTATACAAGATTTATTCCAACAAATTAGAAAAAGAAATTCGAAATGGAATAATTCCAAATCATATTGCAATAATATTAGATGGCAATAGGAGATGGGCAAAACGAAATCTAGTTCTTAAAGTGGATGGACACTTCCATGGAGCTGACGCTGTCGAAAAATTGTTGGATTGGTGTGAAGAGCTTAACATAAAGATAATTACACTTTATGTTTTGTCTGAAGAAAACTTAACTAGAAATGATTCTGAATTAGATTATCTTTATAGCCTGATAAAAACACGACTTGAAAAGTTGTACAATGATCCACGAATACACAAAAATCGCATGAGGGTAAAAGCGATCGGTCGTGTGGAAATATTACCAGAATCTTTAAAAGAAGTTTTGAACAGACTAGATGAAGTCACAAAGAATTATGATGAACATTATCTCAATATAGCTATTGCATATGGCGGTCAGAATGAATTAGTAGATGCTGTAAAAAAGATAGCATCCAAGATAAAAGAAGGTTCTCTTGATGTTGATGCTATAAATAAAGACGTTATAGAATCGTGTCTTTACACATCCCACTTACCACAGGCGTCTCCTGATATGATATTGAGAACATCAGGAGAAAAAAGGCTTAGTGGTTTTCTAGTTTGGCAAAGTGCCTATAGTGAGCTTGTTTTTATGGACGTATATTGGCCAGAATTTAGAAAGATAGATCTCATGAGAGCAATACGAACTTTTCAAAGAAGAGCTAGAAGATTGGGCAAATAGTAGAAAAGAATACGTAGCTGAATAAAATGTCATAATTAATGATAGAAGAGAGATCCTCGGGGGCAGTATTATTCATAGAAACAGATGATGCTAAAAAATATCTTCTTTTAAACTATCCTTCAGGACATTGGGATTTTGTTAAAGGAAATATCGAAAAAGGAGAAACTCTGAAAGAAACTGCGATAAGAGAAATAAGAGAAGAAACTGGCATTAATGATGTTAGTTTTATTGACGGCTTCCAAGAAAAAGTTGAGTATCACTATCAAAGAGGCGGAGATTTGATCCATAAAGAAGTAGTATTCTTTCTAGCTAAAACAGCTTCGACTGAAGTTAAAATTTCTCATGAACATTTAGGATTTATCTGGCTAAAATATGATGACGCATTAAAGAAACTGACATATAAGAATGCTCAAACCATTTTGAAGAAAATAAAAAATTTAGGCTTCGAGGAATAATTCATTAATTTTTTTTGCCTCTACAACAGGATTCTTTGCGTTCAAAATTGTTCTTCCAATTATTAGATAATTTGCACCAGCTCTAATTGCATTAATAGGATTTCCTCCTTGTGTGCCAACTCCCGGAGAATAAATTTCACAGCATCCGTTTATTTTTTTGTAAGATGATGATATTATTTGTGGAACTGTAGCACCTACTACAACACCGTCTGCTTTCACAGAACAAGACCAATTCAGAAATAATTCATTAAGCTTTATTATCTTGTTGCTGGGTTGTTGTACAGTAAGACCATATCCCAAATTAGCATCAGGATGACTCATATGAACAAGTCCTATAACTCCATGACTATCTTTATGAGCGGATTTAACTAGTTCGTGAAGATTTTCTAGTCCCATAATTGGATTTACAATTACTGCATCAAATCCTACTTCCCACAATATTTTAGTTGCAATTTGATTTGTATTACCAATATCATTTAATTTTATGTCAGCAATAGTTTGTATACCTACATCATGAGCTATCCGGTTTATCTTTCTAAGACTTTGTATTCCCAGTGGCAGGATGAGATGGAAATTGAATTTAATAGCGCAGAGAAACTTGTTGAGTGTTTTTATGTTTTTTATCGTGTAACTTTCTAGTTTTTGGATGCTCAGGTTTTCTAAATCATTTGCTAAGATGATTCTACTTTTACCGGACGCAGATTTTTTTATTCTTGTTCTGTAGTTAGTCATAATTTAACTAAAGGATGTTTATCTTTTAGTTTTATTATCTTGAGATAGGAATAACCATGCTCAGTTATAGCGTTTACAAAAAGTGGTTCCATCCCATCTTTACTAGAATATTTCAAAAATGGTTTTGTTGGTTCATTATCTAATTTGACATGACAGAAATATGACACTTCATCTGATTCATTAAAATTCATAAAAACTCCCATCATCCATTCTGTTCCATTTGAAAAGGCAAAAAGAGGGAATGGAGATTCCTCAAATCCATAGCTTAGTTTTACCAAGCTTGTAAGATCTTCAAGTTCAAGTGGTTCATACGTCATTTCTAGCTCTTTACTTGTCTCAGGTTTTAGAGAGGATGGTAATGACTTGACTCGGACAATTGGAGAGTATAGGTAGGTGGGATTTGTTATAGTGTTAACCACCTCAGAATCTTCCTTTCCACCTTTAAACCCATACGAAAGATAGTGCCCAATTTTATCAGTAGATGTAAAATAGATCACGGGTTTTTCCTTGAGAACATCCATTTGAACAGAAATAACGTGTTGGCCATCAAGATCGAATGAAAATGATGTGCGTGGAACTCTTTCAAACGCACAGACTAGCCTAGAAAATTCTACCAAATCAAATACTTGAATATATTGAGGAAGTTTTATCATGTTTTTCTTGGAAAAACTACCTCATTAAAAGGTACCAGTAGTAATTCATCACGATTATGACTTTCGTCTATCAATTATATCATTTACATCAGGACCAGTGCCAATCAAAGTAATTGGGATCTTTAGCTGTTCTTCTATAGATTCGACAAAATATTTTGCAGGCGAACTAAGATCTAGAAAAGACTGCATATGAGCACATTCAGGAAAAATCACATCAAGTTTCGTTATGGCTATTTGAGTTGCACTATTAAGCATGACTGCTCTTTTGGCAAGTTCAAAATCAAATTCAGCTGCTCTTCTTTGTCTTCCTGTTACTGTTCCAACTTCTTGCCATCCTCTCGTAACAGTTGTTTCTGGCGAGAGTTCATTCTTTAATGGACCTGTACCTACTCTTGTAACATAAGCCTTGAAAACTACCATTACATCAGTTACATTTTTTGGTCCAAGTCCAATATCAGAACAAATTCCTGATGCCGTAACGTCTTTAGAAGTAACATATGGATATGTTCCATGCCAAAGTGAGAGAAATGTTCCCTGTGTCCCTTCTATTAGAACTGTTTCATTTTGTTGGAGAGCATAATTTACGGCATTTGGTACATCTTCAAGATAAAGAGCAAGAGAATCAATATCTTTGGCAAGCTTGAGTATTCTCATAGCTCTGTCTGCATTTGCAGGTCCCGTTCCTGAGCCCGTGCTACCAATCGATTCTTTTAATCTTCCCTGAGAATCAGATTTTTTGTGAGATTCCTCGATTATTCCACATTGGAAATCCACAAATGATCTATCAGACACTCCAAATTCGTTTATCTCATTTAAAAGAACTTCAGGGTTAACTACTACTCCTGGTCCTACAAGAAGTCGAGTGCTCTCATTCAAAAATGCACTTGGCAGCATTCTTACCTTGTATTTTTTGTTATTGTATTCAATTGTGTGACCCGCGTTTGGACCTACACCGCCCCTTACTGCAATTGTAGGCTTGTCTTTCATTGCGAGATATGAAATTATCTTCCCTTTTCCCTCATCTCCATAAAATCCACCTACAATTACTGTTGAAGGCATACAAGAAAAACATAATTGGACATATTTAAGCCAAGTTAACTTGAGTTGTTTTGATCCTCTGTTCGAAGCTAATATAGAAGACATTTTGGTATCCTAATGATTCATCAATCTATTTGATTTAAATTGTGCAAATCTCCGCTTTTTCCACTGACTAAATGTCATCATTAATTCCAAAAAAAATTAGGGATATGGAGTATAGAATTGAAGCAGATTCAAACAAAGGAATGAAAGTTCCTGTTACGATATACGCTGATGAAAAATTGATAGAAAAAATGACAACTGACAGAACAATTTCTCAGGCAATAAATGTCTCAACTTTACCCGGTGTTCAAAAGCATGTCATAGTCTTACCTGATGGACATGAAGGATATGGATTTCCTGTTGGAGGAGTGGCAGCAATGGATGCGGAAGAAGGAATGATTAGTCCTGGAGGTGTTGGATATGATATTAATTGCGGTGTAAGATTAATCCGAACTAATATTAATGAAAAAGAAGCAAGATTGAAACTCAAAGATTTAGTGACAGAACTTTTTAATTCAATTCCATCTGGTGTGGGATCAAAAGGAGCTATAAAATTAAGCTTTTCTGAACTTGATGAAGTATTAGTAAGAGGGGTTGGTTGGGCCATAGACCACGGTTATGGATCAAATGATGACGCAGAGGTTTGTGAAGAAAATGGTCAGATAAAAAATGCTGATCCAAATAAGGTATCACCAACTGCACGAAAGCGTGGAGCACCACAACTTGGAAGTCTTGGATCTGGTAATCATTTTCTTGAAATTCAGAAGGTCCAAGAAATTCATGATAAGGAAGCTGCTGCAAGAATGGGCATATTCAATGAGGGACAAGTTACTGTTCTGATCCATTGCGGATCGAGAGGGTTTGGTCACCAAGTATGCAGTGATTATCTCAGAATTTCTGAACAATCATTACAAAAATACAACATCACCTTGAAAGACAGAGAACTAGCATGCGTTCCAAATTCATCAGAAGAAGGTGAATCCTATAGAAAGGCAATGTTTGCCGCACTAAATTTTGCATGGAGTAATAGACAGATGATCACGCATTGGACAAGAAAAGCGTTTGAGCGGGTGTTCAAACAATCAGAAGCAGATTTGGATATGAAATTGATTTATGATGTTGCTCATAATATTGCAAAAATTGAAAAACATAAAATCGACGGGAGGTTGAAATCAGTCATAGTGCATAGAAAGGGAGCAACCAGAGCATTTCCTGCAGGAAGAGAAGAAATTCCAAAAAAATATCGTGATGTTGGTCAGCCTGTCTTTATTCCCGGTTCTATGGGAACTGGTAGTTGGATTCTTTTGGGCAAACCTAATTCAATGGATCTTAGCTTTGGTTCAACGGCCCATGGAGCTGGACGAATGATGTCAAGGTCAGCCGCTAGACGCACCTTTACTGACACACAAGTACAAAAATCGCTTGGAGATAAAGGAATTTTCATAAAAGCTCTTACACGAGAGGGAATAGTGGAAGAAACTCCAGAAGCATACAAAGATGTAGATTCGGTAGCCAATGTATCGCATGAACTAGGGATTGCCACCAAGGTTGCGAAACTAGTTCCAATTGGAGTAATTAAAGGATGACAGAAGAAGATAGAGAGTTAGAACTTCTCAAGGCTAAAAGATTACTTGAAATGCAAAAAAATATTGCCAAACAGCAAAAGCAAGGAGAAAAAACAGAAAAATCTCCTTCAATACAAACTCCCTCTCCAAGAGAAGTTCTTGTAAAACAACTTGGCTACAGAGGTTTAGAAGTACTTCAAAATGCAGAATCTCAATTTCCATCCGAAACTAAACTAGTTGTTTCTAAGTTGGCAGAACTTATTCAATCAGGAGAAGTTACTGAGACATTGGACGGAGGAAAACTCCTCGCTATTTTCCGTTCTATTGGAATTCGAGTACGAGTAGAAACTACTATTCATATAGAAGAGGATGGAAAACTGGTTTCTTGGTCTGATAAATTAAAAGAACCTAAGGTAGAGAATGAAGAACACTATTCACAAGAGAATACTGAACAAAATACTTTTTGAAAAGATAATTAATTTTTAAAAAATCTAGAAAATCCTGAACATTTTAGATAGTTAATATAACTTAAGATACATTAGTTAAAGACAAAAAGAAGAAAAAAAATGAAGGATTATGAGCTATAAGTCAATAATCGTTGAAATTGCTACAACAAAATATGAAACTGATCGAGTACTTGTTTCTTCTGCGATGGAAAGTCTTCAATCATTATGTGGTGTAACTAATGGCTTTTTGATTAGTGAACCAATGGAAAGATTTGGATGGGCTTTTTTTAAAATACTGTTTAAAGGTGAATTACTTTTTGCAATACAACAAAAACTTTCTAATCAAATTACAATGTCCAAAGGAAAAAAATTTGAGGATAAATTTGTAAGTTTTCTGGTAAATTTTTTTGAATATAAGAATTGTAAAGTAAAAGTAAAATTGATAGAAGTTTAGACTCTTCTTCCTCTTTTACCACCCTTCTTGCGAGTAGTATCGTGAGGTATGGGAGTCACATCATCGATTCTCCCAATTTTAAATCCACCTCTAGCTAGTGCTCTTATTGCAGCTTGTGCACCGGGACCAGGAACTCTAGCACCTACCCCACCAACAGCTCTAACTCGGATATGGAGTCCGATAAAGCCTTTGTCGCGCGCAACTTCAACAACTGCACCAGTAGATTTCATGGCAGCGTATGGAGATGATTCGTATCTGTCTGCATTTACATGTCTTCCTCCAGAACTAATTGCAACAGTTTCGGCACCAGAGA
>CAZHDX010000058.1:0-8510 GCA_964531195.1 uncultured Nitrosopumilaceae archaeon | reverse complement strand
AAAAAAGAAATAAAAGAAGAAAAAAAAGAAATAGCATAAAGTTAAGTATTAGAAAAATAAGCATAGACTCCTATAATGTTGTGTAAAAATAATAATCCCGCAAAAAATATCATTCCAAGAGGCAATTGTGCTTTTGTTTTTGAATAAATTCTAGCAAAAACTATCACAAGTATTCCAAGCACAATCATATTGGCACCTGAAACTGCAGTGCTTATGGTCATTATTGGGTCCATTCATAAAAATTCAACCCTACTTAACATATTTACTTTTTTCCAATTTTGTTACAATTTCGTCAAAGGTTTCCAAATTCACCTCTAAAAATGTTGAAATGAAAAATGTTGCCCCATACTTGTCTCCAACTCGAGTTATAAGATTATTTTTCTCAAGAACACCAACGTGATGCTGTATTGCCTTATAATCTAGCTCCATCTCCTTAGCAAGCTGGTTGGCATTAAGTGGTGTTTTTCTTATTATTGATATCAAACGAATCCTGTTTAAGCCACCTTTTGAACCTGTAAATACAAACCATAACAATCGTTTTGCATAAGGATCCCCTGCCATTTTTAATCAGTTTCGTGTATCGTTAATCAATTAAAAGGTGTTATGAGTGAGTCTTAAAAATATAGGTAAACAAACATAATTCTGATTTTAGTTTTAAAAACATGAATAATGGTTATACAATTAGCACATAAAAATTCCTAAAAATTTAGTATTCACAAGTATTATTTATCCCAAGTTTCGATTACGAATTTGTGGATCCTCATAATTTTCATGGAAGAAACATACCACATCTTAAGATAAAGCCTAACATGGGAGTAGACGATCTTGTTGAAATTTTTGCAAGTTCTGGATATAACGCAAGACAGCTTGGAGAAGCAGCCAAACTTTACTGTAAAATGATAGAAGATGATGCAACTATATGCCTTACAATAGCGGGAGCAATGACACCTGTAGGATTTGGAGGTCTATTCAAAGCTCTCATAGAGAGAGGATTTGTAGACTGGATAATATCTACTGGTTCAAATTTGTACCATGAAGACCATTTTGCATGGAATTTACCTGTGAAACAGGGACATTTTGAGGTAGACGATATGATTCTCTACAAAAAGGACATTGTTAGAATCAGAGATGTCTATATCAAGGGAAAAGAAACTTTGATGGCCGAAGATAAGATAATACAAAGAATGTTTGATAAAAAGTTGATTAACAGTCCTTTTACAACTGCTGAATTTGCAAATCAAATGGGCAAATATGCAAAACAACACTCAAAAAGTCCAGAAAAAAGTTTTGTGGTATCTGCTTACGATTATGATGTCCCAATCTACATCTCTACACTAAAAGACTCTTCACTTGCTCTTGATTTAGCACCCTTGAGACTTGCAAATCAAGTTTACAAGTTAGATTTTGTCAGAGAAATTATTGAACAAGCATCAATATTATATAATTCAAAAAAATCCGGCATTGTAGAAATAGGAGGAGGTGTACCAAAAAATACTGCACAGCAAACAGGTCCTCTTCTAGATCAAATACTAGGCCTTGGCCATGGTGGACAAAACTATATTATACAAATAACTGATGCAAGGCCTGATACCGGGGGATTGTCTGGAGCAACATTACAAGAAGGCAAAAGTTGGGGCAAAGTCAAAGATTCACATGAAGATGTAATAATGGTCTATGCGGATGCAACCATCGCATTTCCAATTTTATGTTTATATGCACTAAGCTCAGAGAAGCCAAGAAAACCAAAGAGATTATACAAAAAATTGCCAAGGTATTATAAAGAATTAGAAGAAGCATACGGCCGTAAAAAACGCTAGAATCGCTTGTAAATTATCAAATAAAAAACTAAAGAATTAGAACTGCTGCGGCAAAGACTGTAGTCCATCGACCTTTTAGATCACCTATCGCGCTTTGAGTTATATTTCTAGTTTTAAAGATTTCACCGGACATTTTCCACTGTTGTCTTTTTTCGTCCCAACTTTTATCGATATCAAATTTAATTCCAAGTGATGAAGCTAACATTTGAGCTGCGATATCCTCAGCATAATCTCCTGCTTCCTTTTCTGTTTCTCCATACGATTCGTATTCAGATAGGTATCCCCATTTTGTCTTATCTGATGGTTCTGCCAATCCAACTGAAGCTGCCATAAGCCTATGAGGTTCATTACTTTGTTGTCTAGAGTATATTACAAATTGAACACTACCAGGTCGTATCAACTTTAGGCCTTCTGCTCGTGAGATTAGTTTTGCTCCTGGTGGAAAAATACTTGAAATTAATACCAAGTTTGTATTAGGGATACCTGCATCCCGTAATGCGTATTCAAAACTAGTCAATTGATCAGGATGAACTCCCTTACCTTTTGTAAGGAACAATTTTTTTGGAACTAGATCCAGCACGTTGTGAATTTTATATCAGATCTTTAAATATCTATGTTATGACATATTTTGAAATCCTTTCAACGATTTTATTAGGGTGTCAGATTGGTAGGACATGATAAAACCAGGCAGACCAGTAAAAGATATTTCAATTAAAAAAGGAGACAGTGTAGAAAATATTTTTCAACAAATGTCAGAATCAGGTGGATTTGAATCAAGGAATTTAGTTGAAGGATTAGATATTCTTTCTACCATGATACAAGACAAAAAATGTTTGAAATTTTTATCGTTTGTTGCCGCCATTACATCTACAGGAATTCGTGGAATAATTACAGACATGATAAAAAATAAAATGTTTGATGTTGTAATTACTACTTGCGGTGCACTGGATCACGATATAGCTAGATATTTTTCAAATTATTTAGAAGGCTCTTTCACACTTGATGACAATGAACTAGTAAACCAACATATTCACAGATTAGGAAATGTTCTAGTGCCAATGGAAAGCTATGGTCCTATAATTGAAGAAAAAATGCAATCATTTTTAGAGCAAGCTTATATGGAAGGCAAAAAGGAAATGTCAACTGCAGACATAACAAGAATGATAGGTCAACACTTAGGTGAAGGATCCTTTCTATATTGGGCTTACAAAAATAACATTCCAGTAATAGTTCCTGGAATAGTAGACGGTGCTGTAGGTAGTCAGATTTGGCTCTTCACACAAAAACATAGTGATTTTAAACTAAATGTAGCTGCAGATGGTGATACATTGTCAGGATTGATA
Organism: uncultured Nitrosopumilaceae archaeon; assembly: GCA_964531195.1. Classification (GTDB taxonomy): domain Archaea; phylum Thermoproteota; class Nitrososphaeria; order Nitrososphaerales; family Nitrosopumilaceae; genus TA-20. The sequence goes on along the minus strand of CAZHDX010000058.1, from coordinate 5,350 downwards.
TTCAAGGCTGAAGGATCAGGAGCTTTTATGATTGGAGGCGGGATATCAAAACATCATACTTTATGGTGGAATCAGTATAGAGAGGGTCTTGACTATGCCGTGGCTATTACTACTGCACAAGAATTTGATGGGAGCTTGAGTGGTGCGCTGGTGCGAGAAGCAATTTCATGGGGAAAAGTAACCCAAAAAGCAAAACAGACAACAATTCATGCCGAGGCAACAACTATTTTGCCTTTTCTTTATTTGGCATTGCTTGACAAGCTTGACAAATCAGAAAAATAAAACATTAACGAATAGCAATTAAATCTACAAAATGAATTTAGTAATAGTGATGTTTAGGACGTTGTTGTTTTCCTAGTTTATCAAAGTGATCATGTTGTTTGTTTCCACGAGCATGCGAATGTGTAGTACCATCACCATGAGTATGTGTATACATGATAGGTTTTTTCATGACAACTTCATCTACTCGTATTAACAATGATGCAACTTCAACAGCAGTTTTGATTACTTGTTCTTTTATTACAACTGGTTCGATAACATCTTGAGAGTACATTTCTTTAATTTTTCTCTCATTAGCGTCTACGCCATACCATGAATGAACTGTCCCAATAGTCTGTAGAGAGTTTTTGTTTCTCAGCTGGACAATTGTATCAACAAGATTCATACCAGAATTTCTAGCTAATGTTAATGGGATCTCCTCAAGAGCTTCAGCAAAATTTTGAATCACAATCTGTTCTTTGCCTTCTATTGAGAGAGATCTTTTTCTTAGTTCATTTGCAATGATTATCTCACTCGAGCCACCCCCAGCTATTATTGATGGATTCATAAAGAAATCTTTTAGAACTGATATAGCATCAAGCACAGAGCGATGATATTCATCAAGCATTCTCTTTGAACTTGCTCTCAACAAGATAGTAATTGATTTTGGGTTTTTGCATCCTTCTACAAATACCATTTTGTCATCACCGACAAATTTTTCATAAACTTTGCTTGCAAATCCCAAATCCTTTTCATTTAGGTCATCAAGATCTTTTGTTATTGAAGAATTAAGGGCTTTTTTTAGCCAATGGAGATCATTTTCTTTTACTCGACGGAGTGAAATTATACCTGCTCTAGATAGATAAGATTGAGCTAAAGAACTTATTCCTTTTTGTGAAATTACAACATTTGCTCCAGAATTAATTATTTTTTGAGTTTTTTCTTTAACATAATCATTTTCTTTTGAAATATAATTTTGTATTTCTTGCGGATTATTAATTCTAATTTCTGCATCAGTTTTGGTTCTTACATTATCGAGTTCTTCGTCAATTAAAAGAATTTTAGCATTCTCAATTAATCTTGGCATAGAGGAATTATCTATTGTTTTATCAACAACTACTCCTTTGATTAGTTCAATATCAGATGTATTACCTATTTTTTCTTCAATCTTAATATCGTCCGTTTCAACTTTGTGATTTATGAAATCAGCAATTGTGCAAAATGCATCAGTCACTAATTCTGCTATCGTTTTTTTTTCGCATAGGACAAAAATAGCTTTTGATTGTAAACATGTTCTAGCTAAACTTATCATCATTTCTTTATTTTTATAATTTGACCGTTTTGCAATTGATCCTACAATATCAAGCGATTGCTCTGCCGCCCACCTGTATCCCATCTCAATTGTATGCGGGGACAAACCTAAATCCAGTAGTTTTTCTGCCTTCTCAAGAAGAGACCCAGCAAGCAAGACCACTGATATCGTTCCATCACCTACTTCATTATTAACTACATTTGATGCATCTATCATTGCCTTAGCAGCGGGATGTTCAACGTCAATTTTACGTAAGATTGTAGAACCACTTTTAGTAAGAGTAACTTCACCTAAAAGATCAATGTACATTTTTTCAAATCCTCGCGGCCCGAAGGAGCTTTTAATTAGATCAGCAATTAATTTACCCGCAAGTAAATTATATCTTCTAACCTCTTCTCCGACAGAATATTGCGTGTTATCTCCAAGCAAGCCTTCTGTAGAACTCACACATGTACACTGAATTTAGTAATTATAAAACTTCTGATCAAAAAATCAAAAATTTTTCCATTTTTAAAATTTTTTTTTAATATCCATGACTTGATTTGAAATTGGAAATTCCATTTTGGATCCTTTTTTTATACAAACTCTGGTAATTTCACATATAGATTCTGTTAGAGACATAATTTCAGAAGCAGAATCAGCAAGTATTCTGACAATAATTCCAGAATCATTAGGTAATGATGAACAACCAGCTAAGAACGAACTATTAATTGTCACTAAATTAATTTTTTCTATAATTGGTTCCATTGGAATAGAGTTACCGATTATATAAATACTGGAAAGAAAAAATTTTCCTCCAAATACAGATTTGAGATATAATTTATCTTTTTGATTTAAACTCATAACATCTGCGAATAAAAGTCTACCATTTCTAGAAGCTGATGTACGAAGAAAACAAAGATCAAAATCAAATTTTTCACCGGATGCAATCCTGCCTGCGGATATAATTTCCGAATAGATTAAAACTGCATTTTTCTCGACTTCAAGATTCACTTCTTGGTAAAATCGAGATGATTTGAATGGAATAATCTGATGCGGAATAAATTCCAAATAGCTCCCTTCTTGAACGTTTAAGTTAATATATTGAGAAGCATGTCCGTTATCCATCTTGTAAATTTTGGTTGCAGATTGTGTTGTAATTCTTGCTGAAGAGCTCTTTCCCATTACGATTTGAATTTTCTGCTCATCTCCTTGTAAAATACCTCCAGATGAAGACATAATGTAGACATGGGGAAAATTTGGCAGATTAATTTCAGGGTATATTGCTTTTTGAATTAAAAATGGTGCTCTTGATAAGAGTGAGCTAATGTAAGTCTTGGAATCTTCATTCACTTGAAGCTTCATCTCTATGACACCATTTTGACCTGTCATTTTTGATTTCTTATTTGCATAATCCTTGAATGTGCTTGGAATTTGTGGACTCATCTGGTTTGATCCTTTTTTACAATTGGTTTTTTGTCAAACAATACTGATTTTATTATGTCTTCAGCAACATAGTCCAATCCCTCACCCGTTTGACAATTAACAAAAGCATAAGATCTTTCACCTCGAATTTTTTTTGCATCCCTTTCCATTATGGCAAGATTGGCTCCTACTTGAGGAGCAAGATCAATTTTATTAATTATTAGCAAATCACAACTTTCTATTCCCAATCCACCTTTTCTTGGATATTTGTCTCCACCGGCTACATCTATAATGTAAATAAAGTAATCTGCCAGTGCAGGACTAAAAGTAGTCATAACATTGTCACCCCCACTTTCGATGATAATTAAATCAAGACTAGGATCCTTCTTTTCAATTTCTTCAATTACTGCCAAATTTATAGTTGGATCTTCACGTATAGCAGTATGTGGACATCCCCCAGTAGCTATTCCTATAATCATATTTTCTGGCATAACTTTTAATTCAGTAGATAACGTTCGTTGCATTCTTTCCGCGTCTTCTTTTGATATTACATCGTTTGATATTATACAGCATCTGTAACCTCTTTTTATAAGAAGAGGTACTACTCTCTCAATTAGAAGTGTTTTTCCAGATCCTACTGGTCCACCGATTCCTACCTTTGGTATTTTTTTATTTCTTGCCATCAAAATTTACCTTCTAATTATGTAATGAACATCTTATTATCATCACGTTCATGAATCATTTGAAAAATATCTGTGAAAGGCGTTAGTTGCCAAATGTTGTTCAATGATTCTTTCTTAATATTTTTTGAAATTGAATTAATTTTGGCAGAAAGTGTTGTTAGAAGTTTCTGGCCACTTATGTGGTCTATTACTCCCAACCTAATTGCTGAAGCAATAACGCTTTGACTGTATGAATAAAGCATCATTCGCACGCCACTTTCAGGTGGAATTCCCAAAAGATTTACAGATATCCCAAGACAAATTGGATATGTTCCAGGGGTTTCATCAGATATGATTTTCTTTTGAAAATTTTTTGCAATGTTAATTTTTCCTTCGTCAATTGTCATTTGAATAACGCTGTTCAATATTTGTGAACCTGTTCTAACAGAAGTATTTCTTACCTCTCCTATTAGTCTCATTGAATAGAATCTAGTATCTGCCTCAATAAGCTCTTCAATATTTTCATTCTTTGCAGCTTCTCTAGCAATCAAGAAAATCGCACAATCACAAGGTACTAGTTGAAATTCTATTTGTTGTTCAATGAAATTCAAAATATCTTGTTTGTTTTTGATTTTGTCATGCTTTACAAGGGATTCTAAACCATTAGATGTACCAAACATCCCAGATGGAAAAAAGGAATCAGCAAGTTGCATTAAAAAAAATTCATAATCAGTGTTCATGCATATACATTCCATACTGAGGTTGAAAAATCTGCTGTCTTACTTCAAAATCAATATCAGCCATAAAATCCGACAATAATTTTTTAAAAACCTCAACTTCAGAAAATGCTTGAATCGGGAAACATAAAACATCATTATTGACCATGATTGGCTTGTGCCTGTTTCCTATAAGATGACCTATGGTAATTAATCTAGTAGGATTTTTCTTCAATTTTTTTATTCTTATAGATATTACTTTCTCAGATAATTGTTCAATTATGATGAATTTTTTTTTATTTGATATTATAACATCGCCATTGTGAAAACCTGTGCCAAAATCAAGGATAAGACCTATGTCTGTCCCAAAATCTGTTTTTTTTCGAATTCTGCTTCTTTCCAATTCAAGACGCGGTATCTTTAACCTCTCACATTTTTTTGCAGAATCCATTTGTTTGAATTTAGTCATTAGTTTTTTGTCATCAAAAATATTTCCTAATACAGATGTGATGGTAAGCATGACGATCTAGATCACGCTATGAAATTATATTTTGTGATCACAGTAATTTATTATAAATATTAAATACAACGAGTCATGATACAATACTGATATGATGCTTACTCCTAGAGAAATTGATAAACTTTACATTTTTATGACAGCCGAAGTTGCACGAAGGAGAAAAGCAAGAGGTCTAAAGCTCAATTATGTGGAAGCTATAGCTCTTATTTCAGATCACATAGTAGAAGGAGCTAGAGACGGAAAATCCGTATCAGAATTGATGAGTTCTGGAAGAAAAGTGTTAACAAAGAATGATGTGTTATCTGGGGTGTCCGATTTAATTAAAACAGTACAAACTGAGGCAACTTTTGATGATGGCACTAAGCTTGTCACTATACATGATCCTATAGTATAACAATGATTCCAGGAGAATATTTTCTAAATGATATACCCATTATCGCAAACAAGGGGAAAAAAACACTAAAGATCAAAGTTAGTA
>CAZHDX010000057.1:0-8719 GCA_964531195.1 uncultured Nitrosopumilaceae archaeon | reverse complement strand
ATTTGGAAAGTTCTTTTTTTATTCCTTTAATTGAAAGAATTGGTCCTATACTTGTAAGAGGGTTTCCCGGCGAAATTACAACTAATTTTGCATCATGAATTGCATTAACAGCAGCTGGATTTGCTCTTGCCTTGTCTGCACCAAGATATTTTATTCCTTCAACTTTATCTTGTCCTTTATGCTTTACCCAAAATTCTTGAAGATGAAGCTCACCTTTTGTGGTAACAATTCTTGTTTCCACGGTATTATCTGTAACAGGAATTATTTTTATGTCAATTGCAAACTTTTGGCACAACCATGTTGTAATATCTGACAGATTTTTTCCGTTTTTGAGCATGTTTGTTCGCATCAAGTGAATTGCTGCATCTCTATCTCCAACTTTAAACCAGGTTTCTTCTCCTAACATTTCCATTTGACGTAAAAAGTTGTAAGTGTCTGATTTTATACCCCATCCTTTTTCAACGTCAAGCAAGTCAGCAAGACCATAGAGAATTGTATCAATATCAGGGCAAATGTAAAGACCATAAAGCCAGTAATTATCCCCTACATTAGAAATTACATTGATATCTCGAGTTTGAGAAGACATCCCCCTTACAAGTTTGACGGAACCTGTGCCGCCTGCAAGCATTGTTATCATTTTTTAATTTCCTACGACGAATGTTTTCATATCATGTGCAATATTACTTTTGCCAAAAGCAAAGATTTCAAATTTTCTCCATGGTATTTACGATAAGATTTATTACTGACACTTAGAGAAACTTGAGCGTGACTAGGGCAAGGTTTTTTGCATCAGGATTAATTGGTTTATTGATTTTTGGCAGTATTTCTCCAATTTGGGCAACATCGGACCTTACTGTTCATTTAAATTCTCAAGGAACTCCTGAAACTCCAAACTTCAAGTTTTTGGAATCAGTGTTTATAGATTATCCAAATGGTGGCAAGCTCAGAGATCTGTTGGCTGGAAAAAATATAACGATAAGTTTTATTGAGAACTCCACTAACCCTAGCGTTCAAAACTTATTGCAACAAGTAAATTCGGCTCTTGTACACGATCAAAAAAGTCCAGTAATTGTAACAGATGCAATAGTAAAGTATTCAGCCAATCTCCAAGGCGAAGACAAGTCCGCATCCATTGATTATGACATTGAATTGATTCCAACAATTACAAGTTATGTAATTAAAAAAGGAACCAGTGACACTGATCCCACGATAATTGATGCTGCATGGATGGGTCTTACAATAAAAGATCCAGTTATTATAAATTCGACTAAATCTGGCAACAACGAAATTAATTTTCCAATTAGTTTTGTAAAAAAGGTTTCCCCTGATGCATATTCGATACTATCTGGAACCAAGGCAGAAGATGCCATGAAAAATAATCTCTTGGATGCAAGTGGCATAGTGGACGTCCCATTGAGTGCTTGGACGCATCTTTTTGATCCAGCATTTACTCTTGTCGAAACTAGTGACTATGGATATGCAGGGCAAAAAGTTGCAATATCAACATATAGCATGGGACAAAGTGGCTTAACAACAGGCGGTAGCCAAGCTCCAACCCAAGAAACATTTGACTTTTCTAAAGATACAAACTATCAAATCACAATAGTCAGACACGCAAGTTCAGCGACTGTCAATATTGATGGTCATGCAATTGACACGAAGGTTGGCGATACACCAGCATTTGCTACTACGCCAAAATCAACCACTCAAGAAACATCAAGTGGGGGATTTCCAGTTGGTGTAATATACGCCATGGCAATCTTTGGAGCTGTGGTTGCAGGAGGAGTCCTATTTTGGAGTAATAAAAAATTAAAAGATCAAGCGAACAGACCAGTAGACAGAAGCCCGAGCAGACCACTTGAATATGAAGAACGCAAACACTGGGCAGACAAGTTTGATGACGATAAAAAGACACCTAAACCATAAAAAACAATATTCCAAATAACGCATAAAAGCAAAAATAGTGCGTGCTGGCTGTAACCCTCCTTCTGTTTTAACGACATTCAGCTATGCGGCCTACCTAAACCAAGTGCAGCGCTTTTAGTTTTGTTTGGCCTTGCTCCTTGTGGGTCAGCTTTTTCATTCCTTTAACCGGAAATCTCAGGTTTTGCCATCACAGTACTCCGGATCGGATTGTTTTCTGTTCTGTAGCCAGTCATCTCTGACTTTCCATCTCTGGAACACATTTACTGCATGGAGGGAGGAGTTTCCTCTGCCTAAGCAGTAGATCGTTCACCAGCTCGCACCTATCAGGGCAAATAGAGAAATTTCTATTTTAGTATTATCAAAATTGATTAGATTAGAAAAATGCGATATATTCACATGTTTTCTAAACAGTAGAGACATTTCACCTATCAAAAAAATCTTCATCAGTACGTTGTTTCTTCTTTGTTTGCACAAATGCCAATAAATTAATGGTCTCAAGATACATTCTGTAGATAAATCTATTTTCTTTTAGTCGTGGTGCAATCTTATCCCAAAAGTATCTTGCCTTGATGCTTGAGAATCTAGAGTTGCGCACAACAAAAACACTGTAAGATGATTTTTCTACAATTGCCAATGTCTTGGGACTAAAGGCTTGATCTGATTGATTGCCAGCTCCTACTATTACGACCTCTGGATCTTTGTTTAGGTTTTGTAATAAATCATTTGTTATATCACTAGTGGTGGGATAAATTCTTACTACAGGAATTTTCTTAAGATCCAAATCAAACATTTTTTCATTTATTTTGCCTAAAATATCACGCTCTTCTTCAGGCGATTCTACTACTCCTCTAATGATTCGGATCTTGCTTCCTATAATGTTGGAAAATGCGCTAGCTATTTCTAGTCCTAAATCAGAATGTCTCCCTTTATCATATGACACCACTAGATGAGAAAGCTCCTTTTCAAATTCTTTTTTGATATGTACACCAAGTATATCACAGGTAGATAGCGATAGTAATTTTCTATTATTTCGAAGATCGTAAAAATCCATTACAAGCAAATTGATTCCCTGTTCTTCAACAGTTGCAAGTATTGCATCTGTAGTGTCATGTGTTAATCTTATCAAATATCCATAATCAGTATCAGGTGATAGAGATTTTTTTATTTCCTCAACTGAACGCAGAGTTGGCTCGGCAAATTTTTGGCCCATAGAGAGCGGTATTTGAATTGGAATTGTAACTATACTTAGAAGAGAAACCTCACCACCTTTGTTTTTTGCAATAGAGGATGCTGTTTTTATTAGATTTTCAGCGTTAGTCTTGTTAAATACTATCATAATACGATAGTCTTTTCGTTCAGATGGTTCTTTGTTTGCAACTAGCGGAGCATAGTGTTCAATTTCTTTTTTAGCAATGTATAGCTTGTAAATTGAAAAACCAATTAATATCCAGACAATTGCAATTGCCCAACTCAAAGGATTGTATATTAAAAGAAATATAGCCAATCCCACCTTGGCGCATATGCCAACAATTGGCATTATAGGAAATAATGGAATTTTGAATCCATAGTCTAATTTATGACCATAAAGTCTTCTGATTTGGATTCCTGCCCAGTTTACTTGTGTAAACAAAAATAAAAACAATACACCAGCTGCAATTGCCAATTGAGTCACTGGAAGCCATAAAGACATGATCAACATGATAAAGCCAGAAGCAATTATCGCAAAATGCGGTGTATGATATTTAGGATGAATGGAGCTAAAGATGTATGGAAGGTTGTATTGTCTTCCCATTGCAAATGAAACTCTACTTGATGAAAAAGTAGTAGCACTCAGACCGGCAACTGTTGAAACCATACCACCGGCTAGAACTAGTATCGTTCCAAACGGAAGAAGAAATTGTGCAGCTTGCGCAATTCCAAGTTCTTGATGATCACCTATAAAACGCCAAGCTTCGTTACCTATTTTTGATGGATCAAGTCCTACTAGAAAAGAAAAGGTAAAGATGATGTAAATGGTTGTAACAATACCGAGTGTTATGAAAATTGCTTTTGGTATATTTTTTTTAGGATTCTTTACTTCTTCTCCTGCTTGTACAATTATTTCATAACCTTCAAAAGCAATATAGGTAATTCCCATTCCTAACATAAGACCAACAAAACCCTTTGGAATAAAATTCTGAAAGTTTACAGTCCAATTATGATTTACAAAACCCCATGCAAAAATTCCCGCTACAATGAAAGAGCCTATTATTGCTAGTTGGGTAAATGTCAAAAAATTTCCAACTTTTCCTGTAAGTGAGACTCCTCTGTAATTTACGTATGTAAAAATTACTACAGTAATTGCAGCAAGAATGGTTTCAAGCGGGATTCCTCCATATTGTGATGAAAAGCCAATATTTGCCAGTAAACTTCCAAAAAATGAGCCAAAGGAAACAGCATACAGGCTGCCTGCAATCATGTGAGCAAACCAAGCAGTCCATCCACTAATGAATGCGTTTGGACGTGGCAATCCCTCTCTTACCCACCTATAACCACCACCCGCTTCTGGAAAAGCGGATCCTAGTTCCGCATAAGTTAGTGCAGTAAAAAAGCTTATCACTCCACTAAATACAAAGGCAATAAGCAGTGAATCACCAGCTTCGTGCATCGCTGGTCCTATCAGGTTAAAGATTGAACCAGCTATCATGGCAGCAATTCCTATCATCGTTATGTCTAGCAATGATAGACTACGAACGAGACCTGGAGAAGATTTTTCAGAAGACATTATTACCTATCCGTGTGGAAAAAATGGTCGAATAAATCTCTACTTGTCCTTTATACATTAACAGACATCCTAATACTCTTTAGCAATATCGTAGATATCATATTCTTTTAGAATCGAAGTGATCTCTTCTTCAGAATCTGCTTTAGAATAATCTTCAAAAAGATTTTTGTTGAGATCAAAAAAAGTATGACCCCACTTGAATTTGTTCAGCATATTATGAGCAAGATCATCGAACTTCATAATAAATAGTGCCCCAGCAATTGCCTCGACTGTTGTAAGCTTATTTAGTTTAGAATAGTTAACTGGATTTCCTGCAAAAAGCGGTGGAAGTTTTCTTGCAATTCCTGGAAATATTTTCACAAAAGTTTTCTTCGCAAGCTCCCAAGAACAATCTATTCCTGTTATTGTGTCAAAGACCAGACTATCTTTTTTTAATAAAGTCTTAGATGCAAACGGATCTAAAATCAAAGTGGCAGGTGAAGTAGTTCTAACATTTTTTGCCATTCCAAATTTAACAAGCTTCGCTGCTGTGCATTTTCTTGGATCATCTTGTCTGAACATCAATACTTCAATTCTCATTACTATTAAGAAACAGGAACCAGAAACTAAATTTTTCCTATTTAGACAGGTATGAAACCTGATAATAGAACCTTGTGGGTTGATCTTGTTTTAGGATTTGCACTTCCCACTGTCCATCTTGAATCACCTCATTTTTATCAGCTGGTAAAATAGTAAATTTTTCCAATCTAGAGCCTGCTCCGCTATATCCGACCAGATAACTCTGGCTGCCTATTTGGACCATTTGGAATAATGAATTAGAGTTTTGTGTAGAACCAACAATTTTACAACTAGAATCTGGACCTATCACACATGTTCCATCTTCAAATGTCACCTTAAGATTTACATTTGATTCGTCACTTGGATTTACCCGTAGCAAGCCATCAATTATTCTTGGATAAGTGGTGATATTTCCTAAAGTTTTTTCTTTAACGTTTATTGAAATGGATGAATCAGTTAATCTGTTTGCCTTGTCAACTGTTACGATATTAGAAAAGGGTCTATGTGTTGGACCAATTGAAGTTGGAACCGCAGATGTAATGTTAGCGTTACTTGGGGGTATTCCTTGTGTGGAATTTCCTGCTGTTGCATTTTGTTGAGATTCTGGAGTTGATACTGGTAATTCTTTGACTACTTGAAATGGAATGTTAAAAATACCAAATGGAACATTTGCCACAACTACATAGTTTCCAAGCGCCGCATTTTGAGGAATTTTATAGTCGTAGCTAAAGGAGCTTGTCTCATCAAATCTCACTGTTGATTTGGGCAGTACACTTCCTTTTTTTGATACCACTTGTCCTTCAGAAATTATTGTATCGTCTGCGAGTCCAACTGAGATATCAACAAAATCAACTGATACTATGTAGCTTGTTCTGCCAGTAATTAGAATTGTATCACCTGGAAGATATTTGTCTCTATCAGTTGTTAATAGTAAGGAAAGTTTATCGGATGAAGTAGTAAAGGAATCTGTCACTTTAAAGTAGGCAGTCGAAACTGCTCCAAGATAATTTCCATATATTTTGTACTCTCCTGTTTTAAAGACACCAGGTCGTAAATCAATTGAAGTCTGAAATTGGCCTCCAGCATTTAGACTTACAAAGGCCCTAAATGCTTCTTGACCATTCTTTGTATATACTACTATGCTCGGCATGGCATTTTGTTCAAGTGCGGCAGCATTTGATTGAGGGATTACTTGACCAAAAATCTTGACAGTTTCTGTGGTAGTATAATCAGTCTTGTCAGTTTGCAAGAAAAATGGTGATAAAGCTGTTTGATTTTGTGCGTTTTTAGAAACCTCAAAGAAAACATCGTCCTTTGCATGGTTTGAAAATATAGTAATTTTGTAGATTCCAAAAGTATTTGGATAGTTATTGATAGTTATCCCATTTTTCCTGTCAGAGTTGATTATAGTTGCCAGAGTTGCAGAACTAGAAGAAGAATTAGGTATTGTCCAGTCCCATGAAAATAATCCATTCATTATTTTTAATGGATTAGTGATTAGACTACCATCAGGAAGCGTCAATGTGGCAGTATATGAAGAAGCGTCAACTGAGCTAGATATTTTGCCGGTAAGATGTACAGTTTCCCCGATACCATAAACTTGTTTATCTGTATTTGCTACGATTGCTTGATTTCCAGTATCAAGTGGATTATAAACTGAAAAGGATAGAGATGTTTTCAAATTAGAATATGTTGCTTTTAGAGTGTATGTTCCTGGCGCAAATATTGTATTGGACAAGATTTCTTTAATGTTATAGTTACCGTTACTATCTGGATATGCATAAAATTGTAGAGGTGTGTTTGTTATACCACCGGCACCTGAAATGTTGTACTTTGCATTAGCTATTGATGTAACTGCAGTTCCATTTCCATTTAGCACCGAAACAACAATACTTACACCTGTATGAATTTGATTTGATGCAACATTTCCTGAAATGATTGCCAAATCTCCTACAGCATAAGAAGATTTATCAGTCGTTATAGATAATGGTCCCAGATTTGTAGCAGCATAGCTGTTCGGATCTTGTACAATCTCAAAATCTGATTCTGCACTAAATGCTTTTTCTGAAACTAATGCTTTGTAGCTGCCAAGTCTATCATTACTATTTGGAATAGGAAGCAGGAACGTAAATGAACCATCTGGTGAAATGTTTAGCTGTGTCTTTAGATCAAAGGTTTGTTTTACTACTCCTGCATTATATGACTGTAATATCTCAATTTGGAAACTTGATGCTCCAATTACTTTAACGCGACCAGAAATGTTTACAGTGTCTCCAAGTCCGTATGCTTTCTTGTCGGTAGTTACAACTATAGGTACATCTTGAGTAGCCTGTTGTAATACGTTAAATGAAGTCGTAGTTGTAATATCATCATACTTTGCAACAATGTTGTAAGTGCCATATACAGGATTTACGGTATTTACCAAAATTCCAGTGGAAGTGCTTCTCTGATATGGATTATAAGAAGTGATTTTTCCCTGCGAATCAGGAAACAGGTTTCCTTCATATACCAAGAGATTAGTTGGGTCAAATACTTTGTATGTTACAGGAGTGAATGGAATAATTTTTGAAACATTTCCGACAAGAGTTATAGAATCACCAGAAACGTATGTTGGTTTATCCGTTTTCAATGTCAGAGTAGTTTGTGCTTCTTGAGGTGGCGGAGTAAAAGATTGCTCACTTAGTGCAAATGGAGTAGATGCCGAAGCATCTGAATAAGTAGCAGCGACATTATAGTTGCCTTCTTTGAATCCAAGTAGGGGATCAGTTTTCAGATCTGTTTTAAACAAGAGATTGTTGTCAGGATAAACCGTGATTATTTTTTGATATCCAGATGAGCTTGTGACTCGTATATAGATCTGCTCTGGAATGTAACTTAGACCTGAAATGTTCACCTGTTTTGATACTTTACCAGATATCATTATTGTATCACCAAAGATGTAATTTGTTTTATCTGTTGCAACTGTAATTGAGATCTGAGAAGAGAGTGTACTTGATGCTAATTTACCATTTGACGATCCGGGATTTCCTGATCTAAAAACCCAATCAGTTATAGAATCGGTATTAAATCCGTCCGTAATTCTCTGCCAGGTTGTGAAATCATTTTGTTGATCAGTTAGAGGAGGAGTTTGATCAATTACTACACCATTATTATCTTTTAATTGAATAACTGCACCGACATGAGGAAACCATGATGGACCATATGTGTAAGTTAAAAATTGCCCACTTTGAATAGTTACTCCAGCCGGAATTGTGTAAGTATTACGCAATCCAGTTGTAGCACCGATGGTCCAACTTCCAATGGTCACAGGACCAGATGTGGGATTGTAGAGTTCTACCCATTGTGATAAAGATTTAGAATCATCTCCCATTGGATCCGATTCAACCTCATTGACAACAATGTGATTAGCAATAGAAGTTTGTTGAGCAGTTACTGGACATATTTGAAAGAATAAAGCAGATAATGCAAGAA
>CAZHDX010000056.1:0-8788 GCA_964531195.1 uncultured Nitrosopumilaceae archaeon | reverse complement strand
TTTTTCGGTTAAACCCACAGACTCTGGTCGAGTCCATGTTTTATCGAAGCCGGTCATGGAGGGTATTTTAAAACTTGATTCTTAATGGGAGGTGTATATTATCATCAACTTTAGATTAAATTTAGCTCACAAAATATAAATCAGATATCTTGGAAATTTGACAAAAATTTATCGTCTTTGATTCAGGCATAATCAAAAAATTTTTCATCGGTATAAAATCCATTAAAATCCTTAAAAAAACTAATCTAGATCTGATGTGATTGATTCAAACACTCCAAGTCTTTTATTGCCTAATCTAAGATCATGGTGTCTTTCCACCACTAACAGAAGCGAAAAAAGAACAACAAAAAACCATAGCTATTCTTGTTACTAAATTTATAATTGAAAATATATGGCATTGGAAAATTATATGAAAAAATTTTTCAAAAGATACTAAGTAATCAACATCATGTTGTCAAAATAAATTTAATTTTATTTATACATAACTTTTCATTATAAATAAAATTCTTGATTCTACCAGATTATCAAAGGGAGAAAGATCATTTGAAAACTCTATCGATGTTGTTATATTATCAAGTACACACTTATCATTTCTATTACCAATTTTCAAAAAAATATTTCCGAAAATTATTTTTCTTCATCCCACAAATATCGTTGCAGATAAAGTAATAAACAATTAGGATGTCAAACTTGGTAAAGTAAATTAAAAATTTTTGCTCAAGAAATCATCCAAGTTTTTTAAAAAAAAATCCAAAATGGAATTTATAATAAGATTAGTTCATTGTAATTTTATTTTTGCTTTCCGATATCCATGACTAAAAGTTTTGTCATATAATCTAGAATATTCATAAGATTTTGGTTGAATTACATCACCTATTATCACTATAGCAGTTCTGGTAATTTTTTCATCTCTGACTTTTTTTACAATATTTGATAAAGTTCCAATAATTATCTTTTGATCTTTCCAACTGACACGATAAACTACAGCAGCAGGAGTTGATTCAGTATAACCCCCTTCTATTGATTGTTTTACAATCTCTGCGAGGAGATGG
Organism: uncultured Nitrosopumilaceae archaeon; assembly: GCA_964531195.1. Taxonomy (GTDB): domain Archaea; phylum Thermoproteota; class Nitrososphaeria; order Nitrososphaerales; family Nitrosopumilaceae; genus TA-20. Next base: position 7,736 of record CAZHDX010000056.1, on the reverse strand, counting down.
ACACTAAGGTAGAATATCATAGTAGCTTTATGTTTTGCAAGTTCCGAGATTCTTTCAGCTTTAGGAACTTTTGTTCGTGATTCGGCTCTTGTTATTATTATAGTCTGAGTTACTCCTGGAAGTGTTAATTGAATACCCAATTCTGCAGCAGATGCCAAAAAAGAGGTCACACCAGGAATGACTTCAGATTCAATTCCTTGTTTTTGTAAATTGTCTATCTGTTCCTTTATTGCGCCATATATGGTTGGATCCCCATCATGCAGTCTTATTACAATTTTATTTTTTAGTGCGTTTTCTTTGAGGATTTCAAAAATCTCCTCTCTGACCAATTTTGAAGCATCATGAATCAGAGCCTTTTTACAAAGTTTAAGAATTTGATTTGGAATTAGAGACCCCGAATATACTACTACATCCGCTCTTTGAATCATTTTTTTTGCCTTGATAGTAATAAGATCAGGATCTCCTGGGCCGCAACCAACAAAGTAAACCTTAGGCACGTTTTACCACCATGATTGAAAAATATTTTGTCGTCATAGTATCTTGGGTAACTTCACCCAAAGTTAGTTTTTTAACTATTTCTTGGTCAGTTCCCAAGTCTTGGCCGATTGCAAAAATAGAGGAATTTGGAAAGCCAGCTTCTCTTAGTAATTTTATAACTTGATCAAAATATCTGCCATCTTTTAAAAAAATCATTGTATCACAATTTTTTGCAGTTTCTTTTATTCTTGACAGATCATAACAAGATGGAATGACTGCCATTGTTTCTGCACCCTCTGCTAGACTAATTCCTACTTTGGATGCAAAAGTAAACATGGATACTATTCCTGGTATAACATTAATTTTGATCTCGGGATATTTTGTTCTTAATTCTCTATGAATGTAGATCCATGTGCTATAAAGATAAGGATCGCCGACCGTAAGATAAATTACCTTTTTTCCTAAAGACACCAGCTTGGCAATTCTTTGAGTATTTTGTTCCCAACTATTTTCCAAAGTCTCTTTTTCTTTGACCATCGGAAAAACCAAGTTAATAACTTCTGGTTTTTTGGATTCATCAATTAATGATGATATGATAGAATAAACAATGCTAGGTTTTCCTTCTTTAGAGGTTGGACAGATAATCACTTCTGCATCTTTTATTGCTTTTACTGCTTTTACAGTTAAAAGTTCAGGATCTCCCGGACCACATCCTACACAAACAAGCTCATACATTGTTAACATCTGAAAATGAACCTAATTAATAGCTAGATTTTTGTTGCAGAAATTATTGTTACAGGATTTCTTGCAAGCATCATTGTACCAGTAGAGGTTTTTCGACTTTTTGCAACAGTGATTTGTGTTATATCTACAGATGAAAATTTGTGCTTACTGATTGTATCCAAAACGGCAAATAAGGTTTCAATAAGAATTGTGCCTATCACCAATCTTCCACCTTGCTTAAGTTTTGATTCACAAATTTTTATGATATCAGCTGTATCGCCACCAGTTCCTCCGATAAAAATTGTGTCAGCCATGGGCAATTCCAAAATCTTTTCTTTTGCATTACCAAAGATCACTACAACATTAGAAACTTGAAATTTGGCAATATTTTTCTTAGTTAATTCGATTGCATTAGGATCAAAATCAATTGCAAATACTTTTCCCTCTTGTAATACCTGCATTGCAGCTTCGATTGTTACAGATCCGCTTCCGCATCCAATATCGTAGATTATCTGTCCCGGCAATAGTCTTCCTTTGCTTATTTGAATAACCCTTACCTCTTCTTTTGTTATGGGCACTTCGTCGACTCGTTCAAAAAACTCGTCAGGAATACCTGGAGTTCTATATTTCCACATCTAGATGAATGAAACAGTCTTAATATTTAGCGTTACTTGATAACTTGAAAACCTACTTCCGGATGAATTAAGGTGTTCACAAGTATCCAACTAAATAAAAACATGAAAAAGTAGCTTCCTATTCCTGTCATGATTATTTTTTTCCTTTCCGAAGCAGGGATGGGGAGTCGCATTTTCTTCCCTATTGCATATGATATAATAAATAAAATTATCACGATTCCAAAAGCCACAAACGGTCTTGATGTTTCTTCCATAGAGTATCCAAGCTCAGCTGAGAGCGAGCCTGCCAGTATACCTAATCCTACACGAAGCCAGAAAAGTCTATCAAATGGATTTTTTGTCTTAACTCCTTCTGTTTGATTTGGCTGAGGCGTCTCTGGAGGTACATCCTTTGCATTAGGATTATCTGGCTTGGAATTTTCTTTTTTCTTTGGATGCCTAGTCAATTAAATTTACAAAATGATTCATAGGGATCCTTGTTTAATATCTTTGGATAGTTTCTCAATAGCAACAGTATAATTTTAGAGCAATAACTCATTGTTATGACACTAGCTGGTATTGAATTACGTTACTTGGTAAATGAAATTAGCAATAAAATAAATGGATACTATGTAAGCAACATTTTTGGAATTAGCCGTAAAAGTGTACTTTTCAAATTACATCATCCTGAAAAACCTGATATCTTGTTGATGTTTTCTACATTTGGTTTCTGGATTACCACAAGAAAAATAGAACAAATTGAGGAAAATAGGTTAGTAAAGAGGTTACGAAGTGATCTTCTAAGATCAAAAATCTCAGAAATCAAACAAATAGGTACGGAAAGAATTGTGTATATTACATTTAGTGGATTAAATCAGGAAATTATTCTTGTAGGAGAATTTTTTGGTGATGGTAATATTATATTGTGTAGTAAAGAAATGAAAATTCTTTCTTTACTGCATTCAATAGATGTTAGGCATAGAAAATTAAGTGTGGGCTTGAATTATGAATTACCACCATCTGGTGGCTTGAATATTTTTGAAATTGCATTAGAGGATCTTGCTGGTATCAAACTAGTTTCAACTGCTACCGTGAGATGGATAGGCAGGACACTAGGACTTCCATCAAAATATGCTGAAGAGATAATCAAACTTGCAAACATAAATCCAGATTTGCCTGGCAATAGTCTTTCTGATACTGATATTGAAAAAATTTTTTTAGCAACAAAATTAATTACGCAAAAAGTCGTTAATGGTAATCATGAACCACTTCTAATACGTGATAAAGATAAATCTGATCTTTTACCTTTTCCAATGGGAGATATCAAAAACAATGATCACACCAAGATGGAAAGCTTTATGGAAGGTCTTGATTTGCTTTTTACTGAAAATCTTCTTGAAGATGGCAAAACAATACAATCAAATGCAATAACTCAAAAAATTGAAGAATTTGAGCATAGACTTGAAGAACAAAACAGAGCGATTTTCACAGTTAGACAGAGAACTAGCTTAATTTCATCTATCGCAAAATCTCTTTTAGAGCTTGGTTATAATGGAGTAATGTCTATCGGCGATCCTAAAATTTCACAAATGTTCAAGGAACTGGATGCATCCTTTATCAAAGAAAGAGGGATTACATTTGTAGTAATAAATAGTGAGAAAATTAAGATAAATCCAAATTCGTCATTGCCTGCTGTATCGTCAACCTTGTTTAACGAGTCAAAAAAACAGCTAAAGGCAATTGAAACAATAGAATCCGAAAAAAGGAAAACTGAAAAAATCTTGGAAGGATTCAGAAAACAAGCTAGTATTGCAAAGGATTCCGTCGTTTTTATGATACAAAAAAAGAAAGAATGGTATGAGAGATATAGATGGTTTTTTACATCCGATGGTCTTTTGGCAATAGGTGGACGTGATGCATCATCAAATTCCTCAGTAATAAGAAAACATCTTGCAAATAATGATAAAGTATTTCACGCAGAGATTGTTGGGTCGCCTTTTTTCATACTAAAAGATAGCTCTGATAATACAGCTAGTGTAATGGAGACAGCACATGCTACGGTTTGTTTTAGCAGAGCATGGAGAGAAGGATTGTATGGATTAAATGCATATTGGGTAACTCCAGATCAAATAAAAACAGCTGCACCAAGTGGCCAATTTATTGCAAAAGGTTCCTTTGTAATTGAAGGATCAAGAAACTTTGTTCAAGTAAATACACTACAACTTTCTATAGGACTTTATCAAAAGGGCGATAACTATTCGCTAATGTGTGGACCGACAGAACCAATTAAAAAAAATTGCATTTATTATGTTACTATAGAGCCCTCAGGTCTTGATATGGTAGAAGTAGCTAAAAAAATTAAAATTGAATTTTTAAAATTTAAAGAAAAAGAGGAGATTGTAAAGACAATAAGCATAGATGATTTTATTCGAGTTTTACCAGCGGGAGAAAGTCATATTTTGGGATCAGGAATAGGTCAGGCATATAATTGAGTGAAAAACGACCTAATTTTATAGTGGATTCCATGCTTGGTAACTTGGCAAAAAAATTACGAATTCTTGGATATGATTCAAAATATTTTTCTTCAATTGAGGATGACAAACTAATTACAATAGCGAAAAATGAGAAGAGAATAATATTAACAAAAGACGAATTACTTACTAAAATTAGTGATAAGCAAAATATCATTTCTGTTCTTATTCGAGGAAATGACGAATTAGAACAAATTACACAAATAAACGCAAAGATAAAGCTAGATAGATTTGTACTTAATTCATACCAATCTCGATGTATTTTGTGCAATGGCAATTTGCAATTAATAGAAAAATACAGAATTATTGGCAAAATTCCTGAGAGAATATTAGAAAGGCAGCAACAGTTTTGGATGTGTGATTCGTGTAAAAAGATCTATTGGGAAGGAACGCATTTTGAAAAACTTCAGGAATTTGTTGACAAATTAAACAATAGATTACAATGAATCTATCAAATTATGATGGAGAATTATTAGTCAAAACAGCTAGAAAGGCAGTAACAGAATATCTCAAGACAAGAAAAAAAATTATCTTACAAGAAGAATTCAAATCTAAATTTTCATATAATTCTGGAGTCTTTGTAACATTGACCAGGAAGGGAAATCTCAGAGGATGCATTGGATTTCCTACTCCTGAAAAAAAACTCTATCATTCAATAATTGACGCTGCAATAGCTTCTGCCACAGAAGATCCTAGATTTTCACCTGTTCAATATGGAGAGATAAATGACCTCTCTTTTGAGGTAACCATTCTGACACCTCCCGAGGAAGTTAAAGTGAAAAACCCACAAGAATACATGAACAAAATAAAGGTAGGCAGAGACGGACTTGTTGTGAAATGGGAATTTGGTTCAGGTCTTCTTTTGCCACAGGTTCCAGTTGAATATAAGTGGAATGAAGAAGAATTCTTAAATCATACATGTGAGAAGGCGGGCGCTCCACCGGATTGCTGGAAGAAAAAAAACACCATGATATTAAAATTTGAGGGAATTATTTTTAGAGAAACTAAACCTAATGGAAGTATTGTAAGAGTTTCGTTATAGACTCATTCCCTTGTCAGTATCAAGTAAAATTTTTTTTCCATTATTGATAGAATTGTATTCATTTTTTGACATTTCAACTAGCGGTATATCTGCTAGAGCACAGCCAGAAGCTGTTGTAAGATCAACCCTTAGGCAGATCATTGCTAAGGGAGCACATTTGTTAGCTTTCAGAGAATAGATCGTATATGCACCAACACTGCTTCCAATTCCAAAGGGAAAGACAAGTATCTTGTCTCCAAGAGACTCTCCAAAAAGATCATGTGTTTCATCTCTAACTATTCCAGTTTTTTTGTCGACTGCACCAAGAAAATTCATTGGGTTTTTTGCAACAAGTGCAATGCCAGCAGCTTTTCCTTTTACAATTATTTTAAAAGTCAACTTGTTTCTTCCTCTATAATTTTACCCAGACTTTTTAGGTTAACATCTACTCCGTTTGCTGTTCTTAGATAGTATGCTCCCTTTACACTATTTGTAATTACACCATCTACATTTTTCTTATCAATCAAAGGAGAAAGACAGATGCAGCAATCATAAAGAACTTGTCCGCCAGCACGTTCAATTTCTTTTAGATAACCAGATTTTCTTGCTTGTTCTTGAATTGCTCTAGGACAAAAAACCATGCAATTTTTCTTAAATGTTCTACCTTTGAGCATTCCTGCAAGATCTGATATTTCTTCAAGACCAAGTTGAGGACTACCAAGAGCTATAATGTCACCCGAATCTGCAGTATTTAGCTCATCATAAGTTGTTTGCATTTCTTTTTTATCAAAATCAATAATTTCCCCTTTTGACTCTCCCAAAGTAAACATCCCACACACACCAGATGTGCCCATTCCTGCGCAAAGTGATTTGCAGCTGCGTTTATCAAGATTTTTCACACCTGAAATCGATACTGAACTGCTTGCTACTTTTCCTGTAAAATATCCTAATAATCCAAAAGAAAGCTCATCATTGCCATCTGCTTTCATTCGGATTGTAAGATTGGGACCACGGGATTCATCTTTTCGTAACTCCGAAAATGGACTCTTACCTGTCAACGCACTTGCAAGTGCACTAAAGGCCCCTTCCTTGTTTGTCTTAAGATTGGAAACGGAATTTGCGTAAATAGCCGCATTACTTTCAGCAAAAGAAACATGAGTTCCTTTTTCTGGTAGATCAAAAATCTCATATGGAATACAAGAAAAGGATGAACTTGCACCCATTTTCTCGTAAGAATTTTTTATACTTTCTTGTTTCTCAACAAATTCATTATTCAAATCATATTTTGCGACAGTGTTAAAATCAAAACCCATTGGATTTAATGTAGTTTTTATTTTAAATTTTGCGTCCTTGCTTAATTTTGAAAGAAATTCTTCGCCTGCATCTCCTATAGTGTTATAGTTTATTCCTGAAAGGTGAGCCCATTTTACAGGAATTAAACGATCAGCATTTGTTGCTTCACCTACAGCTGCAAGTATTCTATATGCAAGTGCTAGTGTTTCACCATGCTCTCCTTTGAGTGCAGATTCCTCATCCTTGGTTAAATCCAATATTTCTCCTCTCTTTAACAGATATAATACTTGTATGGTATAAAATACAACAAAGAGAGCGCGATAAATTGGAAAAAATTCTTCAGGGTATGATAAAAACAATGAATTCAGTTAAACCACCTCGTATGACAGCCTTGCGAGAGCTACGCGAAGCTGAAACAGGTGATCCACTTATCATCCTTATAGGTACAATTCTCTCTGCAAGAACAAGAGATGAGAATACTTCTATTGTTGTAAAAAAATTATTTTCAAAATATAAAACTGTCAAATCTCTGGCTCAAGCAAAATTAAAAGATGTGGAACAAATTATCAAATCAACTGGGTTTTATCACGTCAAAGCAAAAAGAATCATAGAAGTAGCTTCACTTATTGACTCTAAATATCAAGGAAAGGTTCCATCTACACTAGAGGAATTATTATCCCTCCCTGGAGTAGGAAGAAAAACTGCAAATTGTGTTCTAGTCTATGCATTTGAAAAGCCAGCCATTCCAGTAGATACTCATGTTCATAGAATTTCAAATAGACTTGGTTTAGTCCATACAAAAAATCCTGAAGAAACAGAACTTGAATTAATGAAAAAAATACCCAAGAAATATTGGCTTAAAATTAATGATACATTTGTTATGTATGGTCAAAACATTTGCAAGCCCATATCTCCAATGTGTATGGTTTGTAGGATAAAAAAAAATTGTCTATATTACAAGCAAAAAATTTAATCTAAATATTTAAGATTTTCGTTTAAACGTAAATATTAACAAATTTGGGAAATTTTTTTTTCTTTAAATAAATTTAAATAAATTTATAAATTTTTTTTTTTTTT
>CAZHDX010000055.1:0-8913 GCA_964531195.1 uncultured Nitrosopumilaceae archaeon | reverse complement strand
ATTGTTTTGTACAAACATTAGGATTGCCATATATTGCAAGAGCATCTAGCATCTTCTTTGATACAAGGTTGTAATTAGTATGTAATCCTGTTTTTTTATATTCTTCATAAATCTCTAAAGTTTCTTTTCTAAATCCATTTTTTGCTAAAAACTCTCTATAAAATCTTCCAACTGAAACATAAAATGCAAGTGTCATCTTTGCTCTTTTTTCTGCCGTTTCGGAATCAGAAGACATACAAGTAATGAATTGACATGCTACATCAATTTTTTTCTTTTTTTGCATTTTTTGTATTGTTTTTTGAATCTCTGAAATAGGTCTTAAATAAAATATCACACCATCTCCTATTTCCCATGCTAGATTTACCATTTTCTGATTTATTGCAGCCAAATAGATTGGAATATGATTTCTTGGTGGCTTGATTAAAATACTAAAATTTTTTAATTGAAATAATCTCCCTTCATAATTTGCCTTGTCACCGGATAATATCAGTCTGATAATCTTTACATATTCACGCATTCGCTGAATTTGTTCATCAAAAGCAAGACCATGCCAATTGCTTACAATAGATTCGCTACTCGTTCCCAATCCTAGAATCAATCTTCCGTTTGACAGAGTATCTAAAGTAGCAGCACCCATTGCAATAAGAGAGGGGCTTCGAGAATAAACGTTAACAATAGATGAACCAAGTTTTGATTTTTTTATTATTTGTGATACAGCTGATAATGTAGAAAATATCTCCATGCCCCAGGTTTCAGGAATCCATACGGAATCTGGGTTGTATCTAGACAATATCTTAGAGCATTCTAGTATTTCAGTGACAGATAACAATGATCCTAGGCTATACCCAATTTTCTGATTGTTCATTTTTCAAATAGAAACTTCTCATAATTAGTAGATTTGATTTCGTTTTCACATAAGTCAATATCTTTGTATGAGTCAACAGAATGCCAAAAGGATTTTTCATATTTAACTGCATATAGCATTCCCTTTGTCGCAAGGAATGGGAATGTGGTTTTTTCAATATTTCCTTTTTTTGGAAGATGTTTCAGTATTTCCTTTGAAAGGCAATAAATTCCTGCATTCATCCACTGATTCTTGATTTGAGGTTTTTCTTCGAACTTTAAAACCCTAGTGCTCTGTATATTTACTAATCCAAAAGAAGTTCGGAGTGGAATTACAGCAATAGAGTTAGGCCTATTTTTTAATTTTCTTGGATCAATATTTGTAATTACGTCGCCATTTATTACAAAAAAATTATCACTGTCAATTAATTTACTTGCGTTTTTTATTGCTCCTCCAGTTCCAAGTTCATTTTTCTCAATAGAAAAATCTAATTTTATTCCTAGTTGTTTTGGTTTTAAATAATTTATAATTTGTTCATTTTTGTATCCAGCACATATGACAAATTCATTTACTCCGAATTTTTTAAAATATCTTATCTGCCATTCTACAATAGGAATAGTGTTTACAGGAATTAGCGGTTTTGGAACATAATCGGTAAGCGGCCTTAGTCGTTTTCCCATTCCCCCAGATAAAATAAGAGCTTTCATAAAACATATGCAAAGTTTTTTACAATTAAAACATTTGCAAGATAAATTTTTATTGATAAAAATAAAATTAAAATGAACAAGTCAGGACAATATTTCATAGGTTTATTAATTGATGAGAAAAATCAAAGGCCATGGCATTAAAGGCTGCAATAATTATGTCATTAATAGGAATAGGCATGCTTGCAATATATGGAGCAGATGTTGTGGCTGCAGGGCCTGAAACTGGGAATGGAAATGGAGAAAAAACAGGCTTTCTTCAAATGAACGCCTCTATCAGAGGTTCAATTTTTGGAATAATTCCATCTGCAATGCTGATAGCCTCGTTTTTTATTACAAGAAAAGAACCATCAAAAAAAGTTGGAATTCTCATCTTGATTGGAGGTGCATTGATAATAGTTGGCACTGGAGTAATTCTTGCTACTAATGGGGGCACATTTACAAACAGATCTATGGGAGAATTTGGTGCGGTTTTAGCCATTGGAATAATCATTACAGCACTTGGCGGAATAAAGTTAAAAAAATCTAGAGTATGAAGTATGCCAGTCTGTCTAAAATGCGGGCAAGAAACTAAAAAAACTTACAACTGCAATCATACTGACGAAAAGGAGTATTGTGTTGAATGCTATACTGAATTACACTATTATCTGACTGAACCAAAATGATCATCCCCCTTTAAGTTTTCTAATTATATGAAAAACAATATCACCAAATAAGAGTTGTATTACAAATCCTGCTGTAATGTAAACCATGTAAGGAGTACCAGGTGTAACCCAGGTATCAGAAGTATTACAAAATTGATCGTTTTCTGCATGTCTGAATGAAAAATCAAGCTTTTTTAATTTGCCTTCTTTCCTTTCTATCGAAAAACTATACTTTGGATTTCTAGCACGATATCCAAAAAACATTGCGAGTGTTTTCTTTGTTTGTGTTTCTTCAAAACCTTCAAAAATGTTTTTGTGGTTTGCTATTGCGATAAGATTACGAATCAAGTTTACAAAAATAGGTGTTATTGAAATTATTGCTGCGTTTGTCAGAGTAGTAAACGGAGTAACTGTATTTGTTGTGAAACTCAGCTGGGGGGATAGCGCAGCTAATGCTATCAATCCCAGGGCATCAGCGCCGCCAAATATCCCAGTTCTCCAGATTATGATTGCAATAGGGGCCACAATCAATGATATTCCAGTATTTTTAAGAGAATCTAGAGGATTTGGCGAAAAGAATATCAAAACAGCTGCCGCTGCTCCAAAAATTATCCATAAAATATCATTAATTTCTCTCTTCCAGATGTCTAAAACAGTGGCAATTGAGAGCATTGCTAAAGCCAGCAGTATTCTAAGGCTCGTTATGTCAAATGAAGTCTCAAGCATAGCAACATACCTTGCCAGTTCAATAAATTAACGGTTCTCAATTTTATTTATCGATATGCCTTAAAAGTTTGAAGCTAGAATCCTTTAAATTGTAAAGTTTCTTGCGTTATCACAATTATTTTGCCTTTATTTTTTAAAACATACTATTTTTTAAATCAATTTAAAAATTATTTTAAATACATGATTTAGAAAGTAAGGGTTTGCGATTCTTACTTTCGTTTCATAACCCAAAAACAAAAAATTACGTATTATATTATTCGATCGTTTTGATCACAACAAGTATGATGATTCTTTTTACTAATTTTGAATATTTTCATCAAACTACAATTCAAGTAATAGCCACATTTTTTGAGGGATATTTTTCTTTGTTCATGTTACTTCGAAACAAAAAAGTATGAGATGCTTTTTTGGAGCATCTGGTGCGATTCAAACTGCCCTAGTTTCTATTCTTTATTTCTGATAGATGAGATTTTCTCTTTTATTTCTGAGAACTTTTCAAGGAAACCAATTTTTTCGCCCAATCCGCCTATATTTCTAGTAAGAACAATTCCGGTTACTGCTGCAACTATTGGCAATATGATGAGAATTGGATTAAAGCCAGCTAATGCATTTTGTAGAGGATTTGAAATTGGTGTTGATTGCCCAGCTGGAACTAATGGTTGGTTAACCGTGATTGTTTTTTCTGCACTGGTTAATTCATAAGTTCCTCCTGAAACAGTAGCTTTGATATCTATTTTGCTTGGATCAACTGAAACAAGCGAAATTGTTGCCTTACCATCACTGTTTGTTACGGAATCCATTCTTTGAATGTTAGCACCAACTACGCTCCACTCTATTTTCATAGAATTCAGTGGTGCTCCATTATACTGAGCTGTAACCGAAGCATCAAAATTAGTATTGGGGTTTATAAAATCAGTTGAAGTAATGCTCAACACAGGAACTAAACTTGTAACTTCAATATCGAATTTTGATAATGGTAGCTCACTTGTCAAAACTGAAATTTCGGCCGTGCCAGAATTTTTTGCCTCTACATCGAATACTGAATAGTAACTTCCCTTTTTGATTGTGATACTATCTGGAACATTTAGAATTGATGGATCATTAGAAACAAGCTTGAGTTCTATATCATGGTCAGTTATGATTGGTAAATCTTGACTATCAAGTAGCTCTATTGAAAATGAATTTTTGACATTAGACAATATTTTATCTGGATGATCAAGAAGTAACGATGCAGGTTTTGCTGAAAGACCCTCTAAAGAAAGGTTTCCTATGTAACTTCCTGCGGCAATGGAGATTGTGTTAGTACCCTCTTTTACCAAGTTTGAATTCATGAGAATAATTGATTGTCCTTTATCAAATGTCGTTGGATCTGTTTGAATAAACTCTGTAGGTGTGACTAGTGGATGCATTTCCTCAATTGAATTTGCAAGTGCTCCATCTTTTAGCATGTATAATGCAAGAGGGAAATTATCATGGGAAAGAATTTTAGACAAAAGCGAATCTTCACCAAGTTGTAAAGCTGTAGAAGATATTGGTAAGAGAGTAACAGAAACGCTTTGAGGAGGTAAAGTTACCAAGTTCAAATTAATATCATTGGAAGAACTCGATTTTCCTACCTTGGCAAATATGGGAGCTGCTCCGTCTCCTCTGCTTAATTGTATATCGTTAACAGAGATGGAGTCGGTATTTGAGGAATCTATCTTGAATTGTAGATCCCGGTTTGCCAAAACTGGATTATCATTATTATCTTGCATGTGCATAATTCCAATGAGCTCATTTTGACCTGTAGCTAATACAGGCAATAAATCCATTTTGGCTGTTTTTTCATCTAGTGTTCCAGCTGTTATAGTACTAAAAGTTGCAGGCCCAGAGATTTGGTAACCTCGTGCAGAAACATCGACATTCCATGTTCCGTTTATTCCTGCATGAATAGATATCGGTACATAGCCCCAGTAGGACCCTTTTTTAATTACAAGTGGGGCATTTGCTGAGACCAGGATGGTTTCGTCGCTTGTATTTTTCAAAGTGGTACCTGAAGAGTTACTAATTTGTACTCTTACAGGAATATCTTCACTTGCCTGCAATGGATTTCCGGATGAATCTTGAAGCTGAACTATGGCATAAGTGTAAGAGGCCATAGAGCTACTAATTTTTGCAGGATAAACATACACTTTGACAGTATTAGAATCAGAAGTTTCAGGATTGATGGAAACTATACTGCTTACTGTTTGCATAGATGGAGAGGTTGCAGATATTTGAGCGGTGCCGTCTTTTTTGACATCAAACTGACCATATGAAAAATAATCTCCCTTTTTTATGACAAGTTGGGATGATTCCAGACTTATTATGCTATCATCAGATGACGACAAAGTCACTACAGTATCCTCATTAGCTCTAGTCGGAAAACCATTAGTATTGACCAGTTCCACTGAAACATAGCCTCGCGATGGTCCAGTAGATGTAAAGATTGTCGGTGTTGATTTTATTAAAAGTGCATTTGGCGTATTACCATTAGTGTAAACAGTTATCGGAATTTCCTGTGAAGAAAAGCCTGGGGCTGCAAGTGCAATCTTTGCGGTACCCTCACCAACTGCTCTTATTTTTACATCAGTTATGAAACCATTCTTATCTAATTCTGTTTTTATTATCTGAATTATTGAGGAATCAGATGATGTAGCAATTAATTTTTGAACACTCGAAGTGCTACTTGCATTTGAATATACTTGAAGTACTCCGTCAGTATTTTCAAGAATTTTGTTTGGTACAATTCTATACCCAAGGCCACCTGAAGTTTCACCATAGGCTGCAGAAGAGACGACGATTAGTCCTAATATCGCAAGAGCTAGGATAAATTTCAATTCATTATTTTGTATTTGAAATCACAATATAAGAAACTGTATGACTTAACAAATAACACCCTTAGGAGCTCTTCATGATTGAGCTGAAATTGACTATATGTAGCTGAATTAGAGCAATAGCCATTAACGATATGTCAGTAATGAGTATAGCATAAAGAAAACCACCTGAATAGGATCCTTTGGTGATTTTACCTATGAAAAAACCCGATAACCACGCCTGAAGTACAATACTTACAGCAACAATTTCCATCAGACTATTTTGAGCTGTCATATCTACAGTACTTGGTTTGTCCAAGTCCTTTTGTTGATTAATATCTGCAAATGATTGTATTGTCAACAAAGTTGTAAATCCCGTAACAGTAATCAGCATGAAACCCACCATCGCATATACTTTTAAAGTATCTCGTTTATTTTTCTCAATTGTGTAAACCTTTTCGCTAGTGTCTGCTAATGAATCAAGAGTATTAACATTTCCACCACCTGATGTAATTATTTCAAATAAAATTCTAAAACTTATCAGTACTTGGAAATTTTTTATCTCAGCTTGAATTGTACCAAAAATATTTTCCAATGGAACTCCCCACTCTAATTTATTAGCTATTGCAGTTGTTACAGCATTAAACAACTTGAAGTCTTTTCTTTTGCATGCGTGAATAACGCATTTTTCTGGTCCCATTCCAGCTTTTCTGGCTTCCGTAATATCACGCAAAATTTGAGGTGTTGCTGCTTCAGCATCTAAATTTAAGGCATACATTTTTTTAAATTTTATTGCAGGCCAAACAGAAGCTCCAATCAAACCAACTCCAAGTATATACGCATCTACGTTCAAACTTGCAAAGACGCCGCTTAGAATCAATGCTATTGATGCTAAAATGCTTGGTAAACCATACTTAAGAATTTTTTTCATTTCTATTTCTCCGGTGTTTGAAGTATTCATCTTCCTAACTATGAAAATAAAAATTAATGATGTTACTGGTGAAAATACTAATAACGCATATGGAGGATCTGAGTGAGTGGGTGGTCCACCAGATGCTCCCCCAAGGGCATTTGAACTAATTGCAGAGAGTAAAATAAAAACAGACAAAACTACAATCTGTGTCGTAAGCCACGCATGAACAATTCCACTTAAATTCTCAACTGCTTGTTTTTCTGCATTTTCAAGTAATTCAAAGGCAGTTACCATTTTGCTTTTTAAGTAATTGACAACGTTTCCACCACTTTGAATGGCAGAAACATAACCTCCTAGAAAGTCTCCTAGAGCCCTAGCTGAAGGTTTATCTTTTGCTTCACTCAAGGCAACAAGCGGATCTAATCCTAGCATATCTATTTTTTTAAGGATTTTTAGAGATTCGAATCTAGTTATAGGTAGAAGTGTGATTTCTTTTAGTTTTTGAAGAATGGTGTAAGGTCCAGATCCGCTGGCAGCAAGCAAAGCTACTATTGTTATAAAAAATGGTAATTCTTTCGCTATCTTTTTGCTTTGTTTTTTTTCATACTCTTCTTTCTCTAATTTCTTTAAAGAAAGCATTTAGATACTGACCTCAATTTGTTCCATCAATGATTTAGGATCACGATAATATCGACCCACTACCTCAGCTACTTTTCTATAGTCTCTAATGTCATTATCCATCATCCATTGAAGAATTCTTATTCTTTTTTGATATTCTTCCATAACTTCACTAAATTCTCTTCCGGTGGAATCAGCAATTCTTTTGAACATAACACTTTCTTGTAAATCTTCTTCAAAATAATCAGATTTAGGATTCCAAGAAAATGCTGCATGAGCTGAAGTAGCAGAAGAGATTTCTGACACTGTGATTGCTCTTCTTGCACTTTGTCCTGATTTTTCTCTTACTCTTTTTATTACTATAGCACAATTCATCAGTGGTATGTAGGCAGGGGGGATGTCCATCGGTTTTTGCTGTAATCTTTTTGTTGCTGATTCGAAGCTGTCTGCATGCATAGTACACAAACCTCCGTGTCCTGTCGCCATAGCCTGGAACATTACATAGGCTTCTGAACCTCTGATTTCTCCTACAATGATGTAATCTGGTCTGTGTCTTACACCTGCCTTTATCAAATCATACAATCCTATTTCACCTTCTCCACCAACTCCAAAACCAACTCTTGATATCAATGTAAACCAGTTTTCATGATTGATGTTAATTTCAGAGACATCCTCCACTGAAAATATTTTGTAATCAGGATGGACAAGACCTGTTATAGCATTCAAGATAGTTGTTTTACCACTTCCTGTAGAACCAATTACAATAAAAGACATTTTTGATTCTATTAGCAACCAAAGATATGCTGCAATAGGAAGACTAATTGTGCCAAATTTAATCAGATCAATTACGGTGTATGGATCTTCTTTGAACTTTCTTATTGTAAAGCTTGAACCTTTTGGAGTGACTTCTTTTTGATACAATACAGAAATTCTATGATTTCCTTGTAAAGCTAAATCAGATATAGGATATGCGGAACTGACATGTTTTCCTGCCCTAAATACAATTCTTGTAATAAACGAATTTAATACTGGATCCGTTGGATACTGAATATTGGTTGGAAGACTGTCGTAATTTCTATGCCAAACATAGATGGGGTTTTCTGTTCCACTGCAACTGATATCTTCAATGCTAACATCATGCATTAGAGGGTCTATAAGACCAAAGCCGTTGATATCCCTTTTTAGGTAATATTTTACCTTCTCTAGACTAGTATTGGAATGGAGGGAGAACATCTTTTCGTTCTCCTTTAATATATAATCAAGATGATCATCAAAGTTAGCCTTAGTTTTGGATTCATCAGGTGACTCTAGACTTTCTTCAATCATTTTATACAAAGTGTTGAAAATTTGCTTTTCTTCTAAGTTTAACCGCATTTCATCCACATAATACAAATAACTTGCCTTTTCCTTGTTGTATAAAATATTGGCATAGCTAAATGGAGGACGAAGAGGATATTTTTTAATCACTTCATATCCATCAGGAATTTGTGCTTGAAATTCATCAATAAGATCTCCGGATAGGAAATTTTCCATTTGTTGTTTTTTCGATTTGTTATCTTTCACTGTTTAATCACCAAAATTAAAAAAGAGGAGACGTAGAGCATTCTAACCCTCTACTTGGCTGCAACAG
>CAZHDX010000054.1:0-8915 GCA_964531195.1 uncultured Nitrosopumilaceae archaeon | reverse complement strand
GCAACTGACAATGCACTAAATGTCTATTATTATACCGTTAATGTTAATGTCAATTAGGTATAACTCTTGTTTTGATGATGGATTTAACTTTCAATCAAATGGTGAATGCTAATAAATCAATAATCGTATGCTATAGGCATGGAACAAAGTGTAAAGCCAATGGAGGGATTTGGACCCTCGACCTTCTGCTTACAAGGCAGATGCTCTAGCCAGGCTGAGCTACATTGGCATCAGGTAATTGGGAAATCAGGATAGTTTAAAATGTTATTACATTGTCAATACCGTTCTTTTATAATTGGAATCGATTAAATTCTGCAGATAAATGAATTTTACAAAATCATATGATGAGAAGAATAATTTATCATTTCAAAAATTTTCACATTACTTAAATTGACTAAGGAAAATATTATTTATGAATTTGAAGAATCAATTCATCTTTAAAAAGGACACTATTTCAAAGCTACAAAAGGATACAAAGCTTATTTCAAGTAAAAAAAAATATTTCATTGGGAAGGTTATATTACATGATGTCTCTCAAATAATTAGATCAAAGGAGCAAAAAATATACATGGTAACTTTTTATCGAGGCGCCAAAACGAAGCTTCATTATCATGAATCAGGACAAATCTTGATTGTAACAGACGGTATTGGGAGTCTAAATATATACAAGAATACTCGGGGCTTTAAAAAAAATGGTTTAAAAATTAAACAACACACAAGGATCTTGCTAAAAAAGGGAGATGTCGTCTACATTCCTAAATTTACTTTGCATTGGCATGGCGCAAAAAAAAATACTCATTTTACTCATATTGCTATTAATCCCCACGTTTCATTAGGAAATGAATCAAAGACAACTTGGTTTGAATCTGATTTCGATAAATTTGCCCATAAAATAAATTGACAGGATCTTTTTATTATTAGAGAAATACTTGTCTTTACATTCACCAATCAATAGTTATTTATTTTCAAATAATTAATCAAAATACATGCCTTCTTTCAAAGTAAATCTAATAATCGAAAATAAGCCTGAAATTAATGATCCGGAAGGAGATACAATATTTAATGACCTGATACTCAAAAGACGTGATACCCCTGTTAAAAAAATTCGTTCAGCAAAAATGCTAAAATTTAGTATAGAAGCAAAGAATCGTAAACTAGCGGAAAAAATAGTAATAGATCTATGTGACGAGTTTCGAATTTATAATCCTCTTGTAAGTAAAATATCAGTCGAAAGTTTTGATGTCTAGCTGCTTTTTATCACTTTACGATTCAACGCTGTAGTGTCTTCAAGAGCTCCATCAATCAAAAGCTTACTGCGTAAATATTTTGCCAGATCTGTTTCAGTTATGATACCAACAAGTTTTCCATTATCAAGAACAAGGAGTCTTCGAATATTCTTATTTATCATTTTTTGAACTGCGTCTTCTATTGGCGTCATTGGCTCTACCCATCGAAAATTATGAGACATTATTTCAGAAAGTGGCACATCTGCACTTTTTCTATCAGATGTTAGGACTTTTCTAGCAAGATCTCTTTCTGTAACTAATCCTATAGGATTGCCATCTTGTATGACTACGAGGGAGCTTATCTCTTTTTCTGCAAGCAAAAGAGCTACGTCCTTTGCGCTCTTATTATGTTCTATTGTGATTACATTATGAATCATTATATCTCGTACTTGGCCCATAGCTACTACCAAAAAGTATTAGAATAAAAATGATTTCATTCGATTCAATTTAATAATGCTGATGAACAAAAGAAATCTGTGAAAGTTGCTATCGTTGTATTTCCTGGAAGCAATTGTGATCGGGACATGCATCATGTACTTTCTGAAGTTTTTAAGCTAAAAGCTGAATTCGTATGGCATTCGGATGAATTGCCAAAAAACATAGATGCCGTAATTCTTCCAGGGGGATTTTCCTATGGTGACAGGCTTCGTGCAGGAGCAATTGCTGCACACAGCCCAATAATTTCTGATATTAAAAAAATGTCAGAAAGAGGAATGCCCATACTTGGGGTGTGTAATGGATTTCAAATATTGGTAGAGGCAGGACTTTTACCAGGTGCCCTTCTAAAAAATAAATCTCTTACTTTTATGTGTAAATGGACCAAGATTATAGTAAAAAATAATAAAACTCTCTTTACCAACAAACTGAAATTAAATCAGAGAATACCGATTGCTATAGCAAACGGAGAGGGTAGATATTATGCTGATAAAGAGACATTAAAATTATTAAAGAAAAACAATCAGATAGTATTTACTTATGCCGAGGAAATAAACGGTGCTTCTCTTGGAATAGCAGGAATTTGTAATTCTCAGGGAAATGTAGTAGGTATGATGCCTCACCCAGAAAGAGCGGCAGAATCCATATTGAACCCACAAAATTCAAAACCTGCTTCATTAATATTTGAATCACTGTTAAATTCGCTGGGTGTAGCTCAATGAGTCTTACTCCACAAGAGTACGATTTTCTTACAAAGAAAATTGGACGTAGGCCTAATCCAGTTGAATTACAAATAGTTGCTGCAGAATGGTCAGAGCATTGTTCGTACAAATCATCAAAAAAACATTTGAAACTTTTGCCAAGAGATGGTCCGAGAGTTATTTCTGGTCCTGGTTACGATTCCGGAGTACTAGACGTTGGTGATGATTATGTAGTTACGGTGCACATTGAAAGCCATAATCATCCATCTGCAGTTGAACCATACGGCGGTGCAGCCACTGGTGTAGGTGGTGTTATACGTGATATTTTATCCACAGGCACAAGACCTATTGCAATTCTTGATGGTTTGAGGTTTGGTGATATTGAAAAGGATTCTCATGCAAGATGGATTTTCAAAAACGTAGTACAAGGAATTGCAGATTATGGAAACTGTCTTGGAATTCCAACAATAGGAGGTGAAATAGAATTTGATAAATGCTTTTCACATTATGCACTTGTTGATGTTGCTGCTATAGGATTTGGTAAAAAAGAAAAACTCGTAAAAAATAGAGCCAATAAGGACGATTTTGTGGTTTTGATTGGTGGTTCTACCGGTAGAGATGGTATTGGAGGATCACAATTCGCATCAGTTAAACTCAAATCAGAAGATCGTTCTGCTGTTCAAATTCCAGATCCCTTCATAGAAAAATTGATCATTGAGGTAATTCTAGAAGCAAGAAACCAACAGTGCATAAAAGCAATGAAAGACTTAGGGGGTGGCGGTCTTTCTTGTGCTATTTCTGAAACTGCGAACGCATTATCAATTGGAATAGAAATGGATGTGGCACGTATTCATAAGAGAGAGCCCAATATGTCCCCCACAGAACTAATGGTTTCAGAATCTCAGGAACGAATGCTTGTAATAACAGATCGACAAAAGCTGCCAATCCTAAAAAAAATCTGTGAAAAATTTAGAGTTCCTTATTCTGTTATAGGTAGAGTAAAAGAAGATAAAATGATGCAAGTGAAGGTTGAAACAAACACAATTGCAAACCTGCCTAGTAATGTGATTGCTAATGCACCCCTTTTAGATAGACCTGCAATCAAACCAAAGTATCTTGCTAAATTAGGAAAAATAAAAAAACCTGACACCCCAAAAGATATGAACACAATTTTTCTCCGAATGCTTGCTAATCCTAACATTGCAAGCAGAATTTGGGTTTATAGTCAATATGACAATGAAGTTGGCATAAGAACCGTGGTAAAACCTGGTTCTGATGCCTCTGTGCTTCGATTAGACAATGGCAAATTTCTTTCTTTAAAGATTGATGGTAACTCGAAACATTGCTTTATCAATCCGCGTCAAGGTGCGATAGGTTGTTTTGAAGAAGCATGTAGAAATGTGATTTGTACTGGCTCTACACCCATTGGCATGGTTGATCATTTACAGTTTGGAAACCCCGAGGATCCTGAAATTTTTTGGACTTTTAAGGAATCGCTAGAAGGAATATCTGAATTTGCTAAATATCTTAATGTTCCATGTGTTGGAGGAAAAGTAAGTTTTTACAACGAGACAAATGATAATGCAATTAAACCTACTCCTTTAATTGGCATACTTGGGTTGACCGACAAGAAGCAACCTTTTGTTCAAAAAATTGCAAAAAATGATTTACTTGTTATACTTGGAGAAACCAAGGATGAACTAGGCGGTTCAGAGTATTATGAATACGTACATGATATTATTGGCGGAAATTGTCCAATCGTAGATATGTCTTGTTCTAAATTACACCAAAAAATTGTTTTGGACTTGATTGATAAGGGTTTGGTTAATTCTGTCCACGATTGTTCAAAAGGGGGGCTCGGAATATCAATATCAGAACTATGTCTTTCAAATGAAATTGGCTGCATTACTGCTCTTGACAAAGTTCCGTCAAAGAAGCTAAAAACTGATGAAATTTTATTTTCAGAATCACATTCTAGGTACATTCTTGTAGTTGATCCAAAAAATGCTAATAAAATAAAAGCAATACTTGAAGAAAATAAGGCTCATTTCGCATTTATTGGAAAATTTTCTGACGCTAAAATCATATTTAGAAATCTAGGAAAAACAATTGTAAATCTAAGGATTGATAAGGCACGAGAAAAATGGTTAAACTCGTTGGGGTCATTAATTTCTCATGGTTAAAGAAAACTGTGGTGTTGTTGGTATTTTTAGCCTTGATGGAGCAAACGTTATTCCTATGGTGATCGATTCGTTAAGAGCTCTTCAGCATAGAGGTCAAGAAGCTTGGGGGGTTGCAATTCCAAACAAACAACCCTACAAACAGCTTGGCCTTGTTTCATCTGCAGTTTCTGAATTTGATAAAGTTACTAGAGAATATTCATCTTCTGCAGCAATTGGTCACGTTAGATATTCTACTATTGGTGGTAGCAACTTGGAAAATGCTCAACCATTAAAAGTAAAAGATCTCTGTGTTGCGCATAATGGAACAATATCCAACGTCGAAGAATTAGCTGGAATGGTGGGAGGATGTACTTTCACACCACAAAATGTGAGTGATACATTGATTGCCGCAAAGAGATTAGTTTCTTTAATGTCTGAAAATGGTAAACTAGGCAACGCACTTTCAATTTTAAAAAATGAGATGGTAGGCTCTTTTTGTTTCACTTTTGTATCTGATGATAATGCTGTGTATGCAGCTCGTGATCCAAAAGGATTTAGGCCTATGGTAATTGGATTTAAAAAAGATACTAATACTTACATTGTAGCCTCAGAATCTGCAGCTTTAGCTGCTGTTGGAGCACAACTAATTCGAGATGTAAGGCCAGGTGAATTGATAAAAATTAGTAACGCAGGTCTTGAATCAGAAATGTTCGCTGAGGAGTTAAAGTCTGCTCATTGTTCATTTGAATTCACTTATTTTGCACATCCTTCCAGCGTTATGGAGGGCTCTAACATCTACTTGGTAAGAAAAAAAATAGGCCAATACCTTGCAAGAAAATTTCCGATAGCAGATGCTGATATTGTAATTCCAGTCCCTGATTCTGCTAGACCTGCAGCATTAGGCTATGCGCAAGAATTAGGAATTCCATTTGAAGAAGGTTTATTGAAAGATAGGTATAGCAGAAAAGGCCCCCTAAGAAGTTTCATTGAACCTCATCAAAGTGACAGGGTAGAAATAAATCGTTGGATAATACCAATTACTCAAGTCATTAACAATAAGCATGTGATCGTAGTTGATGATAGTCTTGTACGCGGCACAAGCTCAAAAGCTATTATCAAAGCCTTAAGAAGGGCAGGGGCAAAAAAAATCAGCATGGTGATAACCTTCCCGCCCATAAGGTTTCCATGTTATGCTGGTATTGACTTTCCCTCTCAAGATGAGCTAGTGACATTTTTTGAAGATGGTAAGGAATATTCTGAAGAAAAAATGATAGAGAAAGTGCGACAAATTATTGGTGCTGACTTTTTGGGATATAATGATGCAAAAAATCTGGCAGAGGCTGTAGGCGTTGACTCTAATTCTATGTGTTTTACTTGTTCCACTGGTGATTATTCTTCCCTTGGAATTAAACCAATTTTTAAGAGCAGAGCCGAAATTAAAGGAGAATAGTATGGAATTAGCATACGTATTAGTAAAAGCCAAAATGGGACATGAGATAGATGTAATGAATAATATATTAAAAATAGATGGTGTAAAGGAAGTTCTTGGAACCTACGGTCAATATGACATTTTCGTAAAAGTCCAAGTTCAAACGAGGAAAGAAATAGAACACGTAATTACTCAAAAAATTAGAAAAGTTTCTAACGTTCTATCAACTACCACTCTTCCTGTCATACCACCTAGAGATAAAAAATAGAATTTATAATTAACAATAACGCAATTTTCTTTTAATGGACAAAAAATTTTTTGCGATAATCGGTGGAGGTGTTTCAATTATGTTAATAGTTATATTCATCTTTCTACATGGACCGACCGAAAACTATGCAATATTTTTAGATCCTTTTAAGGATAAGCAAACTTTGGTTACTGATACGCATGTTACTATTCAAAATGTTGGAAGATTACCGTTAACTAATGTGAAAGTTGACTATGGCGGAAGCAGTAAACCTGATTTGATTCAAATATTAATGCCTGGGCAAAAAATGATTTTATCACCATCTGCAGGAAGTAATCTTCAAGGAGTTACTGTAACTACTGATCAAGGAGTTAAGATCACTAAACCATATAGAACACCAATAAATATGCCAGGTATGATGGGTTCGTAAAAGGATCTAAATCAGTTTAAATCTGACATTAGTTAGATGATATCGATTGAAGTTTTTACGTTCAGGAAAGGTTAAGGATATTTATCAGTTAGATAGTGATACTTTACTTTTTCATTTTAGTGACAGAGTATCCGCATTTGATGTAAAATTCCATACTCCTATCCCAAGAAAAGGGGAAGTTCTCTGTAAATTTGCTGAATTTTGGTTTAAAAAAATTAAGATACCTAACCATTATGTTAGAACCGAGGCAAAAGACAAGATTGTTGT
Source organism: uncultured Nitrosopumilaceae archaeon (assembly GCA_964531195.1). Lineage (GTDB taxonomy): Archaea > Thermoproteota > Nitrososphaeria > Nitrososphaerales > Nitrosopumilaceae > TA-20. The sequence continues at coordinate 1,958 of CAZHDX010000054.1, read as the reverse complement.
AAAAAAAATGGACATGATTCCAATCGAATGTATTGTTAGAGGATATTTTTATGGTAGTCTAGTTCAAAGATGGAAAGATGGGCAGGTGCATCTTCCAACAAATATTGATACTCAAATTGCAGCGAAAATGCCTGAACCATTTTTTGATCCTACAACAAAATCTGAAAATCATGACTTGCCAATCACTAAAAATGATGCAATCACTAAAGGCCTTGTTAATTCAAAAGAATACGACTCGTTACAACAAACCTCTCTTGATATTTATAAAAAAATGTCTAAAATAGCTGAAGAATCTGGTTTCTTACTTGCCGATCTCAAATTAGAATTTGGTAAATTATCAGGTGAGATATTTTTAGGTGATTCTATTGGTCCTGATGAATACAGAATGTGGCCTAAAGATACTTATGCTGTTGGAAAAATCCAAGAAAGTTTTGACAAGCAACTTTTGCGTGATTGGCTTGTTCTACATGGTTTTCAAACAAAATTTGAAGAAGATAGAAAAGCAGGAAAAGAACCAATGCCACCTGAATTGCCTTTTGATTTATCTAAAGAAATGTCTAATAGATATCAAACAGCCTATGAGCGAATAACAGGATATTCCCTTTAACTCGAATCCTAATTAGAACGAACATTAGATATTTTCATTTTTAGGTCCAATGTTGATACAAAACCTCTGAAACTTTTACAATTGCCCTATTTTCTAAAAATTTTAGAATTTTTGAATCATTACAAAATTTATAATAATGGTATTAATTTTTTTGTTATGTTATTATATTGATTAAATTATATTAATTTAGTTAGTAAAATGCACAATTTCATAAAGTCATATTCAAAATATTTGTAACATTAAAAAAGTAACGTAATGTATGAAAAAATCTTATCTCATTGCCTTTTAGAAATGATCAGAATTTAATAATTGAAAATGTTGACTCTACTTCAAAAGGAAATTAAAGTAAATAGGACACTTATTACAGATGCGGAACAAGCTAAAGCGTTGGATGATCCTGCTAGAATTAAGATTCTCAAATTGTTATACCGTAGACAACTTACGACTGAACAAATAGTTGAAGAATTGCATAAATCGGATTATAAAAAAGCAACTACAACAATACGACATCATATTGATATTTTAAAACGTGCTGGTCTTGTTGAAATTGTAAAAATGGAAGAAATCAGAGGTGCGGTGTTAAAATATTATGGTACCTCGATCAAGCTTCTTGGATACAAGGTTCCTCCAAATTTTGATTCCGATTATTCTAAAACAATATCTGATACATCAATAAAACTACAAAAAGTAATTCATAATATTACTCAAAATAAATTCCCAAAAATCACTAAGAAATTCTTTGAAAAAAATAAAGATATAGGACAAAATTATGATGAATATATTTTAACAGAAATAGTAAATAGAGCATTAACAAGAGCTTTGGAAAATCACAATTCTATATTGTCACAAAAAAAATAAAATTATCATATTTTAATTTATATCAATTGCAAATATTCCTCTCACATCGGGATTTTGTAGTTCTTTAATCATCTTGCGTGGAACAGAATCCGATGCTTTATCGCAGCAAATTGCCATTGTTCGGGGACAAATAAATGAGCTTTTTCTAATCACAATATCATGGGGATTTGTTAGAATTAACTCTTTATTGCCAATTCCTTTAACTTTAAATGAAAAATCTTTTACTGTTATGGTGAATACAATTTCCGATTTCGAATTTTGCAAAAGATTTTTCATTTGTTCTGGTATGCCGTTACAACCATGCTTTGCATTTACTCCAATAATACAATCTCCATTCAGTGTAAGATTTTTTTCTGTTGTTATCTCTATTGTCTTTGGATGACATGCTCTGATATTTTCGTGACCAAAAAAGGGGATCTCAAAATGCATGATCATGTTTCTGTATAGACTTAAATTAAACCTTCAAAGGTATGAAAATTGAAATGTTACCAGC